>CBDTUG010000130.1:0-5594 GCA_965363555.1 uncultured Thermoanaerobaculia bacterium | reverse complement strand
ACCTTGTCCTTCCCCGCCGCTTTGAGGTCGGTGCTTCGTGAGGACCCCGACGTCATCATGGTCGGTGAGATGCGCGATCTCGAGACCATCTCGTCTGCACTTCGAATCGCAGAGACCGGTCACCTGACCTTCGCAACCCTCCACACCAACTCGGCGCCTCAGACCATCAACCGAATTGTCGACGTCTTCCCGGAACATCAGCAGAGTCAGATTCGCGCACAGCTCTCTTTCGTGCTCGAAGGCATCCTGTGCCAATCGCTTCTGCCGCGGGCCAGCGGCAAGGGCCGAGCCTTGGCCGTCGAACTCCTGATTCCCAACACCGCCATCCGCAACCTGATTCGCGAAGACAAGATCCATCAGGTCTACTCGATGATGCAGGCCGGTCAATTGAGGTACGGCATGCAGACCTTCAACCAGGCTCTTGCGACGCTCTACCAGCAGCGCAAGATCTCCCTACAAACCGCGATGTCCCACAGCTCCATGCCCGACGAACTCCAAGACATGATCAACCGCGGCATTGGAACACCCATCCAGACTCCTGACACGAAGAAGAAGCGGAGGTCCTGACCATGCCCAGTTTTGAATGGAAGGGTCGTGATCGTAACGGCAACCCCCAGACCGGAGTTTTGATCGGCGACAGCAAAGAAGCCGTCATTGCCGCTCTGCGCCGACAGCAGATCGTCATCACAACCGTCAAAGAGAAAGGCAAGGAAATCGCCCTGCCGAAGTTTGGAGGGGGCGTCAAATCCAAAGATATCGCCATCTTCACTCGCCAATTTTCGGTGATGATCGATGCGGGTCTGCCTTTGGTCCAGTGTCTCGACATTCTGGGACAACAGCAGGAGAACAAGGGCTTTCAGAAGATCCTCCTTCAAGTCCGACAGGACGTCGAAGGCGGCTCTTCGCTGGCGGAGGCCATGAGGAAGCACCCCCAGGGCTTCGACGAGTTGTACGTCAACATGGTCGGCGCCGGTGAGGCCGGCGGTATCCTGGATACAATCCTGCAACGGCTGGCCGCCTATATCGAGAAGTCCGTCAAACTCAAGAGCCAGGTCAAATCTGCTCTGGTCTACCCGGTGGCCGTCGTCGGGATCGCAATCGTCGTCGTCTACGTCATTTTGTGGAAGGTGATTCCGGTTTTCTCCAGTCTGTTCGAAGGCTTGGGCGCCCAGCTACCGTTCTTGACCCGAGTGGTCGTCGCGGCCTCAAAATTCATCGGTAATTTCTGGTGGCTAATCTTCATTCTGCTCTTTGCAGGCGCCTTTGCTCTCAGGCAGTACTATGCGACCGATCAGGGGCGGTATCAGATCGACAAGTTGATGCTTCGTCTACCGGCTTTAGGTCTTCTCTTGAGGAAAATCGCCGTTGCGCGTTTCTGCCGCACGCTTGGCACACTGCTGTCTTCGGGTGTTCCAATCCTCGACTCCCTGGAAATCACCGCAAAAACTGCGGGCAATGCCGTTATCGAAGAGGCCGTCTTCCAAGTCAGGAAAGAGGTCGAACAGGGCAAGACCCTCGCCGAACCGTTGTCCAAAACTCAACAGTTCCCTCCGATGGTCTGCCAGATGATCGCTGTCGGCGAACACACCGGCGCAATGGACACCATGCTTTCGAAGATCGCCGATTTTTATGAGGACGAAGTTGATTCGGCCGTTGAGGGCATGATGTCCCTGATCGAACCGGTCATCATTGCCTTTCTCGGCGTCGTCATCGGCCTCATCGTTGTCGCGATGTACCTGCCGATGTTCTCGCTGATCAGCCAGATCGGCTGATGCCAGGCTGGTTTCAAAAGCACTCGAAGACAACGGGCGGGGCAACTACCCCGCCCGTTGTTTCGCCGTCACCGACGACCATTCGCTGGTTTCTCGGCCTACGGTTGATCGTCATTTCCACACTATTCCTCGGCATCCTCCTGATTCAAGCCACGACTCCGCTGATTCTGCCTCTCAAACACTTCTACGGAATCATCCTGGCCACCTACGCCCTGAGCCTCGGTTACCTGATCCTCCATCTGGTTGGGCTCTCCGAAAAACTCCAGGCGTTCATACAACTGCTCGGTGACATCGGCATCGTTACCGGGCTGGTCTACTTCACAGGGGGCTTTCATTCCCCATTCTCATTTCTCTACCTGGCAGTCATCGTCGCCGGGGCAGTCATCATTCGCGGTGGCGGCCTGATTTTTGCGGGATTCTCCGCGATCGCCTACGGACTTCTGGTCGATCTCATGGTCTTCGACATCCTCCCGATCCCTCCCACCCTCGGCGGAATACAGGTGTCGCTGCCGCTGCCCAGGATCCTGACCCAGCTTCTGATCAACGTCGTGGGCTTCGCCCTGGTGGCCGTTCTGGTCTCATATCTCTCTGAGAGTCTCCGGGCCGCACGGAGCCGTTTGAGTGAAGAGATCGAAAGAGCCCAGAGCCTTGCAGCCGTGACCGACCACGTCGTCCGGTCCGTTGCCGCAGGCATCGTCGCCACCGATCTCAATGGACGTGTGCTGCACCTCAATCCTGCAGGCCGCCGGATTCTCGACCTTGCGCCCGCGGCACGACCGGAAGGGATGGACCTCGACGAGGTCATGCCTTTGGCCGATCATTCGTGGGGTTTGCTCTACACCCGAGCGCGCTCGCTATCCTCCATTCGAATCGAGGACAACCATCGAACCACCGGGTTGTGCCTTGGCCTGACCCTGGGACCTCTCAAAGACGAAGACCACAATCTTGCCGGGTTCATCATCAGTTTTCAGGACCTCTCTGAAATCGAGGGAGCCGCCTCCCGCCAACGAATGCAGGAACGAATGGCGGCCGTTGGTGAGATGGCGGCACGAATGGCTCACGAAATCAAGAATCCTCTGGCCGGCATTTCGGGGTCTGCCCAAATGTTGGTTTCGAGGGAGGGCACGGACCACAAGACTTCACGTCTGCTCCGCATCCTTGTTGATGAGAGTCAAAGGCTCTCCACCATCCTCGATAATTTTCTCGATTATTCACGACCCAGCCACGGCAGTCGTCACCAGTGTGATCTGACCATCCTGCTCAACGACTGCGCAGACCTCCTCCGGCGCTCAGACCTGCTGAGACCTGACCACAAAATTGACCTCAACCTCCCCGATAAACTCTCACTCCTTGGCGAAGAACCTCTGCTCCGGCAGATGTTCTGGAATCTGGCCCGCAACGCCATAGAAGCAATGCCTGATGGAGGCACCCTGACGATCACCGGCGAAAATCGCCTCGGAAATCTCGTTCTGATCTTTTCGGACACCGGAATTGGCATGTCCGAAGACGTCCGGAAACACGCCTTCGAACCCTTCGTCACGTCGACCCCTGGAGGTACGGGCTTGGGCCTGGCCGTCGTTTACAACGTCGTCGAACAACATAACGGCACTATCGAGATCGACAGCACTCCCGGTGCGGGAACAACCCTCAGAATCGAATTGCCCAGCCTGAGACCTGGAGGGACGGCATGATCAACCAGCATAGGATCCTCGTCATCGACGATGAACCGTCGATTCGAGAAATGTTGACAATCTTCCTCGAGGAGATGGGTTACGTCGTTGAGACCGCAGATTGCGTCGGGGCAGGAATTGCCGCCGTCGACACCCGCGCCTTTGACCTGGTGATGTGCGATCTCAGATTGCCTGACGGAACCGGCCTGGAGGTTCTCGAACATGCTCGACACGACCCGGCGGGGCCTCCATTCATCATCATCACCGCGCACACCACCCCCCAGAATGCCCTGGAAGCTCTTCGAGCCGGCGCGACCGAGTACCTGTCTAAACCATTCAACGTCGAAGACCTCCGACTGATTCTGAAAAATATCCTGGGGACCGAGCCCTCCGAGGCCCCCCTGGAAGACTCTGGGTTGATCGGATCCAGCCGGGCAATTCAATCGGTCCTCTCCCTGGTCTCAAGGGTCGCTGCCACACCTTCGACCGTATTGATCAGCGGCGAGAGCGGCACCGGCAAGGAACTGCTGGCGCGTGCGATCCACAAGGCATCACCGGTTGCGTCTGGACCGTTTTTGAGCATCAACTGCGGCGCAATGCCTGAGAACCTCCTGGAGTCCGAACTCTTCGGCCACGTCAAGGGCTCGTTCACCGGTGCCGTCCGGGATAATATCGGGCTCTTCGCCCAAGCAACCAACGGCACGATCCTCTTGGACGAGGTCGGCGAAATGACGCCATCAATGCAGGTCAAACTGCTCCGCGTTTTGCAGGAGCGGCGCATTCGACCGATCGGCGGTCACCGCGAGATCGAGATCAATTCTCGTGTGCTGGCCGCCACAAACCGGGATCTGGCCGAAGAGGTTCGGTTTGGGAATTTCAGGGAAGACCTTTTCTACCGCCTTCATGTCATCGATATCCACCTCCCTCCACTGAGGGATCGCCTGGAAGATCTGCCCGAACTTGCGCGCTTTTTCGTGCAACGATGCTGCGACCGGTTTGGTTTGCCGCCCAAACGTGTCTCCGCCGATGCCATCCGCCTCCTCCGAGCCCACAACTGGCCCGGAAACGTCCGGGAGCTGGAGAACGTCATCGAACGAACCGTGGCATTGGAGACCGGTGAACTGATTTCCTCCGGTGTATTGACCGACCATTTGCACGGTGCCACCAACGCACAATCCCACCGAAAACATGTCTTGCCTGAAGAGGGCCTCGACCTTGAGGAGTACCTCAATGGTGTCCGTACGGATTTCTTGAGGCAGGCGTTGGATCTGACCGGCGGTCACCAGAAGCAGGCGGCAGCACTGCTTCGCCTCTCCTACCGCGCGTTCCGGTACCATGCAGAGAAAATGGGGCTGAGCCGGACCTTGACGACCTCGGATCATCCCATTACTGAGGAGCCTTCATGAAGAGCCATCAGCTATCAGCTATCAGCTATCAGTTCGTCATCACTCTCGTTGTCATCACCCTCATCGGGTGCGGAGGCAACTCACCGGAGTCTTTGGCCGAAACCGTTTCGACCACGGCCCCGGCCGCGCCTGAACCCACCCGCGCCCTGCCCGAGGCCATTGTGCCTGACGGGCGCCGCATGACCCTTGAGTTGGCGCTGACACGGGACGAGATCGGTCAGGGCATGATGTTCAGAAACTCCCTGCCCGATAACCGGGGAATGCTGTTCCTCTTTGCTGAACAACGGTTCCCCAGCTTCTGGATGAAAAACACCTTGATCCCGTTGGATATGGTCTTTCTCTCCCCTGACGGCACCATTGTCGATGTCATCCACAACGCGCTTCCCTGCACCAAGGATCCTTGCCCTCAGTATGTGCCCAAGGCTGAGGCTTTGGCGGTTCTCGAAGTCGCCGCCGGCGTCGCACAGGCTTACGGTCTCGAAGAAGGCATTCAGCTGGAATTCGAGCGGGTGCCCGGATTCCCGAGGGAGACGCCAGGGTAGCTATTGACCCCTGAATTCGAGCGTAACGCCACGAAGGGGGAAAATAGCCACAAAAAGGTCAGATCTCTCTTTTTCCGTTTTTGTGCATTTTCGTGCCTTTTTGTGGCTGCTCTTCTTGTGGCTTATTGCAGGAGGGAGGCCTGATGGCTAACCCGCACTTCTCACCAGTGTCCGGCTGCAAGGCGCGAACCACAACGACCTTCG
>CBDTUG010000129.1:0-5598 GCA_965363555.1 uncultured Thermoanaerobaculia bacterium | reverse complement strand
CGCACGATCGGTTTGAGGACGGCGTTGGGCAGGGGTACGGAGTGAAGGCTGCTGGAACTCTCCACGGCCTGTTCGAGGTTGAGCCTCAGGAGGTCCCCGAAACTTCTCAGAATGTCTTCGTTGGTCAGGAGCAGGCGGCAATGTTCGGCCAGGACTTCCTCGATTTCGTCCCGCCGTGGCGCCATGGTTGACTCAATGATCCTCAGATGGGTCCCGTCGGCTATTTCCTCGGCGTAATCATCGAGAATGCGGATTGCCACACGGTCGGAGACCTCCTCGGTGATGATGTTGGAGATGTACTCGACGGTTCGGGTGGCGAAATCCTTGCCGACCGACGACAGTTCGCTGCGGCGCAGGCGCATATACATCGAAACCACGCGCAGGAGGCGAAATGGCCGGAAGGCCTGCATGGGAATCAGGCCGAGTACGTCATACCAATTGAAGATGGGAAAGAAGAACCATTGGGCGTAGGTCTTTCTTTTGAGGGCAATGGACCAGCGAATAATGAACTCGACCCAGAACAGCAGGAGAAATGGGATGTCGATGATCCAAAAGTGGTCGATGAGCTTTCCGGAACGGCTGTATTCCCGATAGAAGTTTCCCTTTAATAGGGGGCGGATCGAATTGTCGAAAAGAATGAACCGGTGGCGAAGGAGGTCCGGATCACCAGACCAGAAGTTGTGGGTCACGTCGTCCAGAATCGCCGGTTGCAGTAAATCGGCGGTGGGGGATCCCGCTTCATCAGCGATGATCCTGGAGATAATGATCTTCGAGCGACTCTGGCCAGACCGGTCAAAGACGTTCTCGGAGAGAACCCGGGTCGTCAAAATGGCCAGGTTGTCGAGCCTCTGCTCCATCCCCGGCGATGTGGCGTCCAGCAGAAGCAGATCCTCTGCTTCTGTCGCCTCGGTTGAGAGTTCCTCGGTCAGGGGGTGGGGTTCGATGCCCAGGACGGGATCGTAGACTCCTGTGACGATCGGTATATATTGGAAATAATAGGGACGAACCCAGAGGTAGGTCATGTCGAAGAGGATCAGGGACAGGTTCACCACCGCCATCCAGACCATGAAGAGGTCCCAAAGCAGGATCAAAATGTTCCGGTTGATCGTCAATTTTCCGATGCGCATCTTTCTCCTCTTTGGACCATCGTTGCTGTCGTCCAATTGATGCTCTCACACTCTTGGCCGGACTGGCAAAAGCATCGCCCCGACATCGTCACGAATTCTCCTTGGTTGATTTTAAATATTGTTCAAGTGATGGTATTGTTCCGCCTACCAAGATCCGGGTTGAACGGGGCGGAAATTTACGAGGTGCCGCAGATGTTCTCCCGGTGTCAACCGAGGTCCTGAGGGGGGAACTGAATCTTGAGACGAAAGGTATGGGCATGGATGCTGTTGGTGGCATCTGCTGTGATTATCAGCATACCGGCCGAAGCACAGGTGGTGGCTGACGTGCCCCCGGCTCTTGAGGACGTCGGGGTCGATGAGCACTTTGATGTACAGATTCCGCTGGATCTGGAGTTCAAAGACGAGCAGGGTCGGACTATCCGTCTCGGTGATTATTTCAAGCCTGATCGTCCGGTGATTCTGACCCTCAACTACTACCGTTGTCCCATGCTGTGTGGCTTGCAGCTTAATGGCTTCCTTCAAGGCCTCAAGGAACTGGAGTGGATGCCGTCCGATGAGTTCGAGATCGTGACGATCAGCATCGACCCCCTGGAAACACCGGCCCTGGCGGTGGAGAAGAAACAGAACTACATGGCACAGTTGGGACGTGAGGGCGCCGGAGCAGGGTGGCATTTCCTTACAGGGGGAGAACCCAATATTCAAGCGGTGGCGGACGCCGTGGGGTTTCGCTATCGCTACGACGAAGAGACCGCACAATACGCCCATGCGGCGGCGTTGATGGTTTTGACTCCCGAAGGGCGGGTTGCCCGTTACCTCTATGGGATCGAATACCCGGCCTCGAAGCTCAAGTTCGCTTTGCTGGAGGCCGGTCAGGGCGAAATCGGCTCGCCGCTGGACCAATTACTGCTCTACTGTTTCCACTACGACTCAACGGATCGCCAATACACCCCGGTCGCCATGAACATCATGCGGCTCGGTGGAGGTTTGACGATGTCCATTCTTGCGGTTGCGATCGGGGCGATGTGGCTTCGTGATAGACGGTTGAGGAAAAAATCCACGAGAAGGATGTCTGAAACATGATCCTGACTGGTTTATTTGACATGATGACGCGCCTGGCTCGGGCGCCCGAGGATGGAGGTGCCACATTTTGGATGCCGACTCAGAGTTCGACCATCGCGAGCGAAGTCGACTGGTTGTTCAATCTCATTCTCGGGATTTCGGTGTTCTTTTTTGTGCTGATCGTTGTGGTGATGCTGGTATTTGTCATCAAATACCGACGGCGCGAGGGCTGGGAAACAGCTCCTGCATCGGCCTCCCACAACACCCTCTTGGAATTGACGTGGACGGGCATTCCGGTAGCCATCGTCGTCGTCATCTTCTTTTTCGGGTTCAAGAGCTATCTCAATATTTCTACCCCGCCGGCCAACGCCTATCAGATCCAGGTCTCGGGGCAGAAATGGAACTGGAGCTTCACCTATCCCAACGGATACGTGGATCAGAATCTTCACGTTCCGGCCGATCGTCCAGTTGAGTTGTTGATGACTTCGGTCGATGTGATCCATTCTTTCTATGTTCCGGCTTTCCGAGTCAAGATGGACGTGGTCCCCGGCCGATATACCAAAGCCTGGTTCGAGGCGACCATGCCCGGCGAATACAATATTTTCTGCGCCGAGTATTGCGGCACAGGTCATTCAGACATGTCGGCGATGGTCATCGTGCACTCGTCCGGAGAATTTGGGCCGTGGCTGGAAAAGGCATCGAACTTCCTTTTGACGATGACTCCGGAAGAGGGTGGACGGAAGGTGTATGAAATCCGAGGTTGCCAACAGTGCCACAGCGTGGACGGTGGGGCTCGGACCGGGCCGACCTTGTTCAAGGTGTTCGGCAAAGAAGAAACCCTCGCGGACGGATCGACCGTTACTGTGGACGAAAACTATATTCGTGAGTCAGTGCTCGAGCCTAACGCAAAGGTGGTGGCTGGTTTCGAGGCAGTGATGCCGACCTACCAGGGACGATTGAAAGATGATGAAATAGCGGCATTGATTGCGTACATCAAGTCGCTCGACGGCAAGGCAGGGGAGGAATGAGCATGGCCGAAGGACATTCAGCCGTTGTGACACCGATGTCCGGGGGTGCTTCCGGAGACAACTACCTGACGACCGGAGAGGGCATATTGTCCTGGTTGTTCACACTGGACCACAAGCGCATCTCGGTGATGTACATGGTCTGCATCTTGGGTTCCTTTTTTCTCGGGGGTGTTTTCGCACTTCTGATTCGTACCGAAATGTGGACGCCCGAAGCGACGATCATGGCGGCTGACACCTACAACAAGATGTTCACCCTGCACGGCGCTGTGATGATTTTCCTGTTTATCATCCCGGGAATTCCGGCGGCTCTGGGCAATTTTGTCTTGCCTCTGATGCTGGGGGCGAAGGACGTCGCTTTGCCGCGATTGAACTTGTTGAGCTTCTGGTGTTGGCTGGCCGGGGCGACCGTGTGTCTGGTATCGATTGTCGTCGGGGCGGTCGACACTGGCTGGACCTTCTACACGCCATACAGCACCACGACCAGTACCGCGGTTGTCAGCATGACCCTCGGGGCGTTTATCCTCGGGTTCTCGTCGATCTTCACCGGCCTCAATTTCATCGTGACCATCCATACGATGCGACCGGAGGGCATGACCTGGTTCAAGATGCCTCTCTTTTTGTGGAGCCTGTATTCGACGGCGATCATCCAGGTTCTGGCGACTCCGGTCCTGGGAATTACCCTGCTCCTGTTGATTGCTGAACGGACGCTGGGCGTGGGCATTTTCGACCCGGCCCTCGGCGGTGACCCGGTTCTCTATCAGCACTTCTTCTGGTTCTATTCCCATCCGGCGGTTTACATCATGATTCTTCCGGCGATGGGCATCATCTCCGAGTTGGTCTCCGTATTCTCAGGGAAACACATCTTCGGCTACAAGTTCATCGCGTGGTCCTCGATTGCTATTGCCGTATTCAGTTTCCTGGTTTGGGGACACCACATGTTCACCTCCGGGCAGTCCGGACTGGTCAACATGATCTTCTCCGCCTTGACCTTCAGTGTGGCGATTCCCTCCGCAGTCAAGGTGTTTAACTGGTTGGCGACGATGTACAAAGGGGCGATCAGCCTTGCGGCGCCGATGCTTTACGTCTTGTCCTTCCTCTTCCTGTTTGCCATTGGAGGCCTGACGGGGCTGTTTCTGGGGTCGCTATCGGTCGATATCCACCTGCACGACACCTACTTCGTCGTCGCGCACTTCCACTATGTGATGTTTGGCGGAACGGTGATCGCGTTCCTTGGGGGAATCCATTACTGGTGGCCCAAGATGTTCGGACGCATGTACTCGGAGTTCTGGGCTCGGATTTCGGCGGCCTTGATTTTCTTCGGGTTCAATCTGACCTTTTTTACCCAATTTGTCATGGGAAGCCACGGCATGCCGCGGCGTTATTTCAACTACCTCGAGGTCTTTAAGCCATACCATCAGGCTTCGACAGTCGGGTCCTACATCCTGGGCCTGGCATTCATGATCATGGCCTACTACCTGCTGCACTCCCTGATGCGGGGCGAAAAGGCGCCCGAGAACCCGTGGGGCGGGGCAACGCTGGAGTGGGCGACGGCTTCGCCGCCGATCTCCACCAACTTCGAACATGAGATGGTCGGTCTTGATCCTTATGACATCAACAGTCTGAAATTCGACCGGGAGACCGGCGGCTATGTTCGCAAGGATCCCGGCTCGATCTTCGTGAAAACAACAGGGGACGAAGAATGATGGCCGGATCGTTCACCACCAATCACAACCCCGACCTCGCGCACCACTTTGAGAATATGGACCAACAGCGTCAGTCCTCCCGATTGGGTATGTGGCTCTTCTTGGTCACCGAGATTCTCTTCTTCGGTGGTCTGTTCTGTGCCTACGCCGTCTATCGAGTCAACCACCCCGAGGTCTTCATCTTCGGTCATCACTTTCTGGATAAGAGCCTCGGCGCCCTGAATACCGTCGTTCTGATCTGTTCATCGCTGACGATGGCGTGGGCCGTTCGGGCAGCCCAACTCAAACAGCGGGCGATCCTGCAGTTGATGCTCATTCTGTCTTTTGTGCTTGCCGGGACCTTCCTCGGCGTCAAATTTGTTGAATACAGTCACAAGTGGCAACATGGATTGCTCTGGGCCTCTCGGTACGCCCCGGACACTCATATCCTGGCTGAGGCTGGGTATGAAGTCGCTGAAGCTGATGTGGAAGAGGCAGTCTCAGAAAGTGCGGAGGGAGCACCTGCCCTTGAGGCCAGCCCGGCAATCGAGACGCTCCTTGTCGACGAGACTGTTACAGAGGCGCCCTCGGAAGAATCTGTTGATCCGGAGATTTCGAAGATCGTCCCTGCCGCGGCCGGACCGGCCGGTCTTGCGACCGCCGAAGACCGTGCTGTTGCCGAGGATGAGCGGAATGCTGTCG
>CBDTUG010000128.1:0-5629 GCA_965363555.1 uncultured Thermoanaerobaculia bacterium | reverse complement strand
AAAATAGCGCGATGGGCCGCTCCAGACATCCCAATGGCTTTCCTGAAAAATCGAGGTGCATTTGCCGACGGTTTCACCTCGCCCCTTTTCCGTCTGCTCTTCAATATCTCTGGGGTTAGCGCCGACTTCCGCCCAGAAGAGATTCGCTCCTGCAACGGCGCCAAGGGTACAGGGCTCATGGGTACAGTTGCCCTTCACGGACAGTGGCATTCCCAGTCTGGTGACCGCCACTATCTGGGCCATGCGGAGTTCGCTGATCATCCCTCGTTGGCCGATCTCGGTTCCGGGGATGTGGATTCGTCTGGCCGCATTACTCCTCCTTGAAGGAGTCAAACGGCGACTGCGTCGTCGCGTCTTGCCCACGGGGCACCCATAGCCCCTGAGAAAGGCCAAATGTATGAATCACAGAACAGGAGGGTACGAACGCGGATTGCGTCAGCTCAATCCCAGTTGCTTCAATAACGTGAGCTGGTCCGAAACCGTCCACTGTTCAACAATCTTGCCGTTCACCACTCGATGAACTGCAATTTCCGGCCTCGACACCTTCTGCCCCGCCGGCTGGAGGCCCTTCATTTCTCCGGAAAATGTGCCACTCGAAACAAAATGCGAAACAACAAGATCACCTTCCGCCACGATGTGAATGACTTCTTCTTTCATGTCTGGAAAAGCCCCCCGGGCTTCGGCCACCATTGCCTTCAAGCCCTCTCTGTCAGAGTCTTCCCCATAGGCCCAATGGGAAATGTATTCCTCCGAATAGAGTTCATCGACCACAGTGAAATCCCCGCTATTCCAGACTTCATCATGGGCTCGAAGCACGAGGTTTTTGTTTGCCTCAAGCAGGTCGCCCGCTGCCTTCAAATCGGAAAGTTCAATTTGAAGGTGCGAATCACCGCACCCAACCAAACCAAAAATGGAGATGGCGATAGCAAATATTTTCGCTGTGATTCTCATAGATTATCGACCCCTTTCATCTCAAAAACTGCTTCCTGCGCCCGACAGGACCGCAATGCTGGGCAATGGTGACCATCAGAGGTGGTACGGGTTCCAGCATTCGCAGTTTCCGGCGATTTCCTGGGGCAGTTCGGGTGGCCTGAATTCGATTGGGGGCGGCAACCGATTTCAGATCGTCGACATCATCGGTTTCTTGGTCGGTTGCAAAACGAACGTATTCACAGTGCTCAGCGAGCGTGATCTTGGCTTCTCCTGAAATGGCACCTTGGCGCGGGCCTGTAAGCACGCAAAGGAGGTGACAAACGACTATCTGGTGCAAGACCGTGTTCACCCTCTTCAAGACATCGGTTGCCGAACAATGGTCTTCCACCTCACCGGATTCGCGCGCCGAATGTCACTGAGATAGATCTCATGATGCTTGCCTAAGGGCTCCCTCAAGGGGCACCGCCCGCACCGGACTCCTTCGGAGCCCCCACGGCTTCAACGTGGCAGGCCTTCGACCCAGTGCCGGTTCTTTGCCCACGCTAATCCCTTCGGGATCTCATGCCTGCGGCATGGCCGCCCTTCCGGGCCACGCGCGATGTCCCAACCCCACGGTCCAGGACGCTGTCCCGGCAGTCCCTTTGCCTTTTCTCGTTGTGCCTCTTCGTGCCTCTTTGTGGCTATTTCATGATTTTTGCAAGCGCCTGAGCTGACAGTTTCCTACCCCGCCTCCAGCTTCTCCGCCAGCAGCTGCCTGGCCATGATCATGAATTGGCGCTCGGTGACCCTTCCAACCAACTGCCCGTTCTTTACAACGGGAAGGCAGGACATGCGATGCCTCCGCATCAGGGTGATGGTCTCGAGCGTCGAAGTCTCCGGCGCCACCGTCACCGGCGCTGTCTGCATGATTTCCGAGACCGGCATCGGGCTGTCCCGCTGGTCCGGGTGGTATTCCCCGATCAGGCGCAGCAGGACCCTCTGCGAAACCTGACCCACCAACCGGTGTTCGTCGTCCTCCACCAACACGTAGCGTACGTTGTTCCAATCCATCAACTGAGCCACCAACTCGACCGGTTCGTGCTCGTTGACGGTCACGATGTCGGTGTCCATCCACTGTTCGACCTTGAGGTAGTTCTGTTGCCAGCCGCCACCCTCATCCAACGTGGCGGGCGCCCAGGTGTGCACAGGCGCCCCATCCTCCTGCCGAGATACCAGCCCGGCAGTGATTGCGGCCAGCTGTTCGGACTTGGGCCCCTTGCCGCCCATGCCCGAGAGCGACGACAGCTGCCATTGGGCGCCGGTGTGACCGCTTTCCACCCTGGCTTCGATGATACCCAGATAATGATCGATATCCTCCCTATCCAGTCCCGAGACCTCCAGGCCTCGACCGGCCAGCGGCAGGAGCTGCTTGAGGATCATCTTCCGGGCCGGCTCCATTCGCCCATCAACCCAGAAGAGCTGGCAGTTCAGACCATTCTGAGCGGCGGAGAAAAAGTTGGTGTGGGCATCCTCGAAGCTCAGCGATGAACTGATGTCACCAAATTCCGTGGCAATCCCGCTGACCAGGCCGAACCAGAACGCTGCATTGGCAACTTCATCGACCGGAGTCGGCCCAGAAGGCAGCATTCGATTCTCAATCCTCAGGTGCGGTTTTCCGTCTGAGATTCCGTAGCAGACTCTGTTCCAGCGGTAGACCGTGCTGTTGTGCAACTGAAGAGCCTTGAGCGTCGGCGCCCGTCCAGACTGAATAGCTTCCATCGGATCTTCGTTGATCTCGGTCGAAAGGATGCTTCGGAATCGCCCGATATCTTCTCGGAAAATTTCGAGCGCCGAAGCCCGGACCCATTGGCGCCCGAAACTGACCCTAGGAACCTGTTCCCTGAGGTGCGGGGTCGTCCGACGGGTGTCGACAGACTGCTGGAAGAGGCCGACCCGAGTTTCCCTCCACAGCCGTTTCCCAAAAAAGAGCGGTGAGTTCGCCGCCGCCGCCAGAACCGGCCCTGCCGCAGCCTGGGCAGCGTTGTAAAGCCGAGGGAATTCCTCGGGTGCGACCTGAAAATGAACCTGGAAACTAGTATTGCTCGCCTCGACCATGATCGAGTCATGGTGCAGGTGCAACTCATCAATGCCCTTGAGAGTGAATTCGTAATCGCCCCCGCGCAACCGGGTCATCGCCTCATTCAAGGCGTAAAAGCGGGGCTTGGGAGTCATGGAATCCAGTTCCAGATCACTCTTGTTGAGGGTCGGCAGAATGCCCGTCAGAACGATGTCGGTCCCCAACTCCCGGGCCGCGGCACGCGCCTTCCCTAAAAAGTGGTTAATCTGCTCTTCCAGACGCCTCAGGCAGTCACCTTCGAAGACCTGCGGGTCGAGATTGGCCTCGAGGTTGAATTGGGCCAGCTCCGGGGTGAAATGGTCGTCACCGATTTTCTCCAGGACCTGGAGTGCTACCAGCGCGGGACGCCAGGTCGAATCCACCAAGAAGAGCTCCTGCTCGGCGCCGATCCTGCGCACGTCGGTTTCGAACAATCCCTCGTCGAGCATGTATTCCAATGCCTGCACGTCCCGAAGAACATGTTTCAGGAAGACTCGAAGCTCGTCCTCACGTGTCATCTGACGAACATCATGCTCACCCATGGAACCTCCTTCGCCACCAACATTGTATCGCGACTCAGTACGCACGTTCAGTTGAGCAATTTTCAATGTCAAGAAATCGAGGCATGAGATCAAGTCACAGAGAAGATGAAGCAGGACCGGAACCTTCTCGCGAAGAAGGCGGAGAAAAGATCTGGGGGCTTCTCATTCCTGTCCTTAGCCTCTTTGCGAGAGGAAATGTGTTCTTGGGGACCATTCCACAGGCGGGGTGTTGAGCCGACAGCGGTGACCTTCGGATTCGCGACGGCTTTATTTCAAGGGCGCGGAGGAAGACAGTTCTCTCGCAAAGACGCAAAGAGCGCAAAGGAAACACAGGGTTTTCATTTTCTTCTCCTTGCGTGCTTGGCGGTCGATCTCCGCGCGGGCTTCTCAGGCTACTCGAGATTCTCCACTCGACTGAGAATCCAACAAGATCTTAACGTCTGGCTTCTTGGCCTTGCGAAGCAGCTCGATTTTCTCCTCCACGGGACCGAGATCCAGTGTGATGTTGTGGGATGCCAGTTCGCCCCGCATCTTGTACTCAAGCTGTTTAAGGCGCCTGAAAGTCCCCCGGTAGGCCTCACAAACGATCGGATGGAAATTCCTTGAAATGAAGGGATTGTGCTTGCCCATCAGACGGCGCATCCGGTTGGAGGGCACGAAAGTGTAGGAATTGACGTCCGGGTTGGTCCGCAGAAGTTCCGTTCGGGCTTGGGAAAATCGCGTGTAGGACATCGTCTTGTAGTCCTGTTCGACGACCCACATATTGCCGTGGCTGCGATTGAAACCAGCCTGATCGGAGATCAACGGCAGGAATGGGTCGATGATGAAGACCAGGTCGGCGCCATGGTCAATCGCCGCACGCAAATTGGAGGTCCGGGTGACGATGCCATCGGTGTAATACCGGCCGGCGATCTCGACGGAGGGGAAGAACGGGTGCATGGCTGCGCTGGCTTGAACCGCCCGGCTGATAGGGACATCGTCGAATCCGATATCGCCGAAAAGCACTGCCTCCCGCCGGTCCTGATCAGTCGCTCCGATGTAGAGTTCCGGCCCTAACTCTCTGAAATCGTTGGTTTGACCGCTCTTCTTGAACAAATTGCGTATGGCCTTCTCGAATTGGGTGTTGTCAAAGATCGGTCCCAGCAACACCGCGTAGAGGCCAAAGACCGAAGCAACATTCAGTTCGTCCTCCCGCTTGAGCATACGCATCGCATATCGCGCCATTTCCCGCTGCAACAGGAACACCCGGCGAGGCACCTCCATAACGTTGAGCTGGCGCCAACTCAGTTTGAGGCGGTAATTCCAGGTCCGATCCAAATCACCAATCTTGGTAATGATCTCGTCGATGGAGATTCCGTTTGCCAGACAACTTGTGACCACTGCTCCGCCACTGATCCCCAGGAACATGTCGAAATCTCTGATATCGGCATCAACGGCATCATGCAGGCACTTGAGAACACCAATTTCGTAGTAGATGCCGGTGATACCGCCCCCGGCGGCTGAGATCGCCTTTTTCCCTTTCCGACCCCCGACAAGGACCCGATCACAGTGGCCCCAGATCGCATCGATGAAACGAATACGGGCGGCATTCTTGCCCCCGACCGGCCGCGGAGACAACGACATGTCCCGCAGGCAGGCGCCGACATGTCTCTTGCCCATATCGAAAATCAGTCGATCAACCCGTTCTTCGTCGGTATCCCCGACCAGGATCGCGACCCCGCGCTGGGGGTAGCGCCTCTCGATATCCTTTTCATTGGCCAGAACGTCAAGAAATGCCTGGAGCCCCTGTTCCTGCCTCTCGTGATCGACGCCCTCGATCGGCACGTGCCGGCAGTCGACCATCACGAGGTTGTAGTACCCGCCGTGCAACATCTCGACGGCATTCTCCAGGCAGTCGACCATGTCAATCTCGAACTGCAGTCCGCGCCCTTTCCAGGAGCACTCTCGGTCCCCGCCCTCACTGGCGACCCACGGCTGCTTGCGAACTGAAAGGCACAATTCCTTGAAGGTCTCAGGAGAGGGCGCATAGACCAGGATGTGGCGGGATTCGGCAACCATA
>CBDTUG010000127.1:0-5639 GCA_965363555.1 uncultured Thermoanaerobaculia bacterium | reverse complement strand
AAGGGTAGAAAGTACCGGTGAGGCCTACCAATCGAGTGTGCGACGAACTACTCTCAAGGCTGACTGGGAGAAAAACCTTTGAAGCGTTCTATCTATCTGATTATGTTACTCGCAACATCGACCGCCCTTGGCGCCGTTTTTGATTTTGACCTCACAGACAATGGGGAGATACCGGCTGGATTCACCGTCACCGGCGGAGCATGGCACGTCAGCGTTGACGACACAGCGAAGACGCTTGTGCAAACTGCCAAAAACGAAGGTTCCGGCTTCAACATCATCGTCAACGACAATGTGAAACTCAAGGATGTCGAAATCAGTGTTCGTTTCAAATCCCTGTCCGGTGAGGAGGATCAGGGCGGCGGTCCTGTCTGGAGATATCTCGATTTCAACAACTATTATATCGCCCGTTACAATCCCCTTGAAGACAACTTTCGTGTCTACAAGGTGGTCGATGGTCGAAGAAAAATGCTCAAAAGCGCCACGATCAAAGCGAGTCCCGGCTGGCACGAGATCCGCGTCACGATGATCGGAAACCACATCGAATGTTCCTATGATCAACAACTGCACCTGACGGCCAACGATGACACCTTCACCGAGGCCGGCCAGATCGGCCTGTGGACCAAGGCCGACGCAGTAACCGCCTTCGACGACCTCACTGCCAAGAAGGCCGATGGAGGAAAACAGTGAGCGGCAAACTCACGATCATCGTTGCTCTTGTGCTTGCCGCGGCTGGTTGCGGCGGCGGGCTTGATGAACAAACGGAGCACGACTCAGAAGTGGTCGTCTACACATCGGTCGATGATGTATTTGCCCGGCCTGTCGCCGAGGATTTCACAAACCAGACCGGTATCGTCGTCCACCTGGTCACCGACACTGAAGAAACCAAGAGTACCGGTTTACTCAACCGTCTACTGGCCGAAAAGCAGCGACCTCAGGCTGATGTCTTCTGGAGCGGTGATCCTGTGCGAGCAGCGATCCTCAAGCGTCACGGGGCCGCCGCGCCTTACCGTTCACCCAATGCAGAAGGCTTGCCGTCCGAGTTTTCAGATTCCGAAGATTTCTGGACCGGGTTTTCAACCCGTGCGCGGGTCCTGATTTACAATACTGACCTCATCAATGAGACTGAGGCGCCAACTTCAATTTTTGACCTCATCCATCCTCGTTTCGCCGGTAAAACCTGCATTGCCAACCCCCTCTTTGGAACGACATCGATGCACGCTGCAGCCCTGTTTTCGGTCCTCGGAGAAGAAAGGGCCACTGAATTCTTCGATGCTTTTCTTTCCAACGGGGGCCGCGTCTTGTCATCAAACGGTGACGTCCGGCGAAGGGTATCGTCGGGGGAGTTCGCCCTTGGCATCACCGACACCGATGACGCCAACGTTGCCCGCCTCGAAGGCAGCCCGATCGCAGTCGTTTTCCCTGATGGCACGAGCATTGGAACCTTGCTTGTTCCAAACTGCGCCGTATTGATCAATGGCGCGCCTCACCCGAGTTCTGCGAGAAAATTCATCGACTTCTTGCTCTCTCCTCAGACCGAAAGTGCCCTCGCTGAATGCGAAGCCGCACAGATCCCGCTGCGCCCAGGGGTTTCTGTACCTGAGGGCATGATCACCCGCGAAGAGATACAGTCCATGAAGGTCGATTACGGCGAAGTTGCCGAAAGGCTCGAAAGTCTGAGTGCCGGTTATCTCAAAGAATGGGTGGCACGCTGAATTACAGGAGGCTCCCGATTGGTTCCATGAGAGGGTTCTCAGTATCCTGCATGGTCCTTGAGCGCCCGGGCCGTTGGCGTCTTGCCGGCTTGTTGATCGTCACCCTCGTCTTGATGGCGCCTTCCGTCCCGCTGCTCACAGGAGCACTGACTGCCATCGGCGATTCAGACCTCAACCTGGCCCGCTACCTCGGCAACCTCGGGGTCAGTGCCGGTGTCGGCCTGATAGCTGCGATCATAGGTTTCGGTGTCGGCTGGCCTTCGGGCGTCATCGTTGGGCTCTATGTTTTCCCTGGTCGCACGCTCCTGCTCTCGATCCTTGCCCTGCCACTGCTATTACCGACTTTCCTACTCGGCCTGGGCTGGTCCATGCTCTTCACGCACCTGCCCACGCCCTTCTTGCCTCTGCTCGACGGAGTACCAGGTGTCATTCTCGTATTCTTCGCCCCTGCCTGCGGCCTGGTAACGCTCGCCAGTCTCACCTCGACCCTCGGACTCGGCTCTTCGCAGCTTGATGCGGCCCGGCTCGCGGGGGGCGAACGACCTGTGATTCTCGCTACTCTCTCTCATGCGGCGCCGGTTTCGATTCTCGCCGCAATGCTGAGTATGGTCGTGTCGCTTGGTGATCCCGGGCCGGGCCAGATCTTCGGCGTGAGAACAGCGGCGGCAGATCTCCTGATCAGTTTCTCGGCCACCTACGACTTTGAGGTGGCGGGACTGCAGTGTGCCCTGCTGGTTGCCGCCGTACTTTTCGTCGCTGTGCCCCTTGCTATCCACCTCGCACCGGTGTTGGCAAGAGCGACCCTGACACGGTCGACTCGGCAACCGAGGGGCTTATCAGGTCATACTGCTCTCTGGGCGATTCCGCTCTGGGGGTTCGCAACGTGCGCAGTCATCCTACCCAGTATCGCTTTGGTCTTGCCGATGCTTGAGGGACCTTATCTGCCCCGAGCGAGCCGCGAGCTTTCGTCTACTGTCATCGACAGCCTGGTTTTTGGCGGTGGCGCGGCCGTGCTTGCGGTGTCCATAGGCCTCATCTTTGCCGCCTGCGCAGGGCGTGAAAATCGTCTACGTCAGGCTTCCGTTGCCGCGGCTGTGGCCCTATTCTGCCTGCCACCGGCTCTACCTGCCTTGGGATTGGTGAAAATTGCCACCGCTATGCCGGCATGGCTCGATCCAATCCTGCGCGGAAACGCAGGAGTATGCCTGGCCCAGGGGCTACGACTGGCGCCACTTGCAATCGTGCTCCTGCTGCGAGCCTGGGGTACAACTGCCCCTTCATGGACTCATGCCGCGGCCCTGTCAGGAGTGAGTCTGATGACATTTCTGCGCCGGGTGTTGCTGCCGGTAATGGGCCCCACGCTCGCGATCAGCGGGCTTCTCGTGGCTTTACTGGCATCCGCCGATATCACCTCGGTTCTGCTGCTCGCGCCTCCGGGCCGCAGCAGCTTTGCCTTACGGATCTTCACCGTAATGGCCAACGCGCCGCAATCCTTGGTCGCTGCTTTGTGCTGCGTGCAACTTGCAGTCGCCATAACCGGCGTAGCGATGCTCTTGCGCTGGTCGACTGCCGGTCGAAGCGAGAGTCCCTCATGACCCTGTTAAGCCTGTCCAACATCAGGGTCGAGTACAACTCGCGTCTGGTTCTTGACGGTGTTTGCCTTGAGGTCGAAGAGGGTTCTCATTGTGCCGTGATTGGTCGTTCCGGAAGTGGAAAATCCACGCTATTGCGCATCATCGCGGGTCTCGAACCACCCGACGACGGCCTGGTTCTCAGGAACGATGAGATGCTCTCAAGGCCAGGCCATATTCTCATCGCACCTTTCAAGCGGCAAATGGCCATGGTTTTCCAGGATCTTGGACTCTGGCCCAACCTCACTGCCGAACAGAACGTTCAACTCGGGCTTTCCGGGCTCCGCTTGAATCGTGCCCAAACTCGGAATAGGGCCGCTGCTGCCCTGGAACGCTGCGGCGTTGCCGAACTCGCCCAAAGACTTCCCGGCACCCTTTCGGGTGGCGAACAGCAGCGTATTGCCCTCGCTCGGGCACTGGCGGTTGAACCCGAGTTCCTCTTACTCGACGAACCTTTTACCGGCCTCGATCTCGTGACGAGGGAGGATATCCTGCAGGAGGTCGAGCGATTGGCCCAGGAGCAATCAGTCACCCTCATCGTCGTCACTCATGATCCTTCGGAAGCCGAACGTCTGTGTCATGTTGCGTATGTGCTCGAAGCAGGACGGGTTGTTGACAACGGCCCGCCCTCCGAGCTGGTACACAGTTCAACAAGTCCGATCATGGCCAGATACCGGGCCAATTCGGCAAAAGCCAAAGAATGAATCTTGCACCCGAAACGGTGAAAAGCGAAACGGTGCCACGTTGCTCACTCAGCGCATAACTTGACGAAAGCGGTGCCAGGCTTTGAAAGCGGTGCCAGTCTTTAGGAAGTTGGGAAGTTCGCTTAGCTGCTTCAAATCGGGCAGCCAATCACGGACAGGGAAGGGGTATTCTTAAACTTCCTAAGGTCCTAAAGCCTGGCACCGAAACGGGATTGGCACCGTTATTAATGTCAGCTTCGTCGAACTCGTGTAGAACGGTGTAGTCTGACCCGTCGGTCTTCATCGAGAACAGGACACCATCCATTGCGCTTCCGCCGTTGTGGGTAGTCCCATAGAAGGTCGAGCCCACCTTTAATAAATTACCTCTAGGTGTTCTTCCGTCAAGATTCATGAAATCGTGGAGGATAGTGAAATCCGACCCATCAACGCCCATCGAGTAGAACAATCCGCTATCCGGGTCTATACCACCGCGGGCGGTCATACCGTATAGCATTTGGCCGTCACGAAAAGGGGCCCCTTCAGGCATTTCTTCATCAATAAACTCATGTAGCGTCGTGTACCCGGACCCGTCAAGCTCAACAGAATAGATCCCATAGGTAGTCGTTAGGAAAAACGTAGATCCCCCTAACGAAATACTCATCGCCGCACTATTTTCATACGGAAGGTTGTAAATGATGGTGTAACCTGAACCGTCGGTCTCGATTGAAAAAACCCCACCCCTATTGAAAACCCCGCCAGAGAGGGTAACACCATACAGAGTTGTACCGTTTAGAATCAGAGACTTATTGAGTGGAGGATACCCCTCCTCAATAACCCCAAAACCGTGCAGAATCGTATAGTCAGAACCGTCAACATTGATTGAAAACAACAACCCGTGGGCTGACACATAACCATCTCTAGTTGAACCATAAAGCCGGGTACCATCCGAGACAAGTCCAGCATCGGGTCTCTTCCCATCGACAACGCCACCCTGAAACTCGTGAAGAAGCGTGAAATCCGAACCATCGAGGTTGACGCCAAAAATGACACCTTGGTCGTAGGCACCTCCACCCCTCGTTACGCCGTACAATCGAGAGCCGACTTTAACCACCTGCTGACTCCACGCGATTCTCCCGTCGTCCACGCTGTCCACAAAAGAATGTATGACGGCAAACTCACCGCATTGCGCGGTACCTGTGCCACCCGTCAGCGTGTAGATGAAAAGCATCCCGAGAAGGGCTACTCCCCCCAGGTGGGAATGTCGCGGCACGGACTTTTCAATGTTCATGGAATTCATCCTCCTTTAGTACAGGTATTGGGGAATTCCGATCTTCCCGAGTCTATCAGGCGAGGATCAGAAAATCAGCACGCCCCACCATAACGGGGGGGTGATAATCCCCGAAAATGATCCGCATAAGATTCACTTCAGACGATCAGCCACTACCCTCCAGGTACGGTTATGGTGACCCAGACCCACAATCCCTACGCCAAGACAATCAACCAACCCAGAAGAAGGACACGCCCGCCCAAAAGGGACAACTGACCGATGTGGCGAAGGAGGTGGCGCGGAAACTTGAGGCCAACTGGGGTGATCGTGGGGAGGAGCCGTCGTG
>CBDTUG010000126.1:0-5645 GCA_965363555.1 uncultured Thermoanaerobaculia bacterium | reverse complement strand
ATTCAGAATACTTGATACGGTGGCCGAGATGCTCACGCCACCGAATGTGGTGAGGGGATGCGTATTGTGCCTCGCAGTGTTGCTGGTGGCGCTGCCAACGATGGCAACCGATAAAACCGAGCTTCGCCTGGCGTCAGATTCCTGGCCGCCGTTCACCGATAATCCACTGGGGCAAAGGGTCGCAGTCGAACTCGTTCATACTGCGCTCGAACGCAGCGGAATCAACGCCACCACAACGGTCATCGACTGGAAAGATGTCGAAAGGGGCCTCCGGAAGGCAACGTATGACGGCAGTGCTGCCATGTGGAGGAATGCGCAAAGAGAACGGGACCTCCTTTTCTCCGAGCCCTACCTTGAGAACCGGCTGGTCCTCATCGGTCGCAAGGGCAACGAGGTGAAGGCTTTGCACATATCGGATCTCGCGGGCAAACGGGTCGCGGCGGTCGGGCGCTACGCCTATGGGGATGAAATCAAGAAAGCCGACGGCGTTCTTTTCGTCAACGGCCGCAACGATCAGGACAACCTCGACAAGTTGCTCGCCGGTGAGGTGGAATATATGCTGGTCGATGAACTGGTCGTTCGCTACCTCGTAGCCTCCCAGCCGGAAGCAGCCGCCGAAAGACTCGAGATCGGAACAAAGGTACTGGCTCGGCGCATGCTCCACTTCGTCGTCCGAAGAGAGGTTTCAGGGGCCGAGGAAATCGTCGCGGCCTTTAATCGAGAGATTCGGGAGATGATGGCCGACGGCACCTACTCAGAGATTCTCCAGGTGGGTTGGATCCGGGTGGACGTGGATGGCGACGGTCTCTTCGAGTTGGTGGCTTTAGGGGACCGTGTAGGCGAGATGCCGCCCGGCACGGTGTACGACGTATTCGGCGAGGTCCCTGAGGAGACTCCGATTGAGGAGCAACGCGTCTTCGTCCAGGGCAATATTTACAAAGGCTGGGATGCCATTCCGGACGCCTACAAGGGGCCGACAAGCATAATGGATGTGGGCTGGAAGAGTGGTGCCACGCTCGGCACGCTCAAGTTCTGAGGAGAAGAGCCAGCCATTTGGATCCTGTCCTCAGCTATCGATGGAAGCCAGGATTTCCTTGACCAACCCTGGCCCTGCGTAGATCAATCCAGTGTAGACCTGAACCAAAGTGGCGCCGGCATCCAGCTTCTCCTGAGCCTCTTTGGGGCCCATGACCCCACCGACGCCGATCACCGGCAGGGTCCCTCCGAGTTGCTGGACAATTGCTGCCAGGATCTCGGTCGAGATTTCACTCAGGGCGGCCCCACTCAAGCCCCCGTCCTCCGACGCCACAGGATGACCATCGACGCCGGCCCTTCGAATCGTCGTATTGGTGGCAATGATGCCGTCCAGGCCGCTCTCGACGATGACATCGACTGCGGTCTTGAGCTGGTCCGGGTCCAGGTCAGGCGCAAGCTTGACCAGCACGGGAACTCGCCGCTCCAACACATCCTCGAGGGTCTCTTTCCGGGCGGAGACGCCACCGAGAAGTCCTGAGAGGAAGTGACGTTCCTGGAGCTGGCGCAGGCCGGGCGTATTCGGCGAGGATATATTGACCGCCAAATAGTCTGCCAGCGGTGCGAAGACGTCCATCAAGACGGTGTAGTCGTCGACCGCCTCTTCCAGAGGGGTTGATTTCTGTTTGCCGATGTTGACGCCAAGCACGAGTCCTTCAGGCCGCGATCCACGGAGGCGATTCGCCACCCACTCCGAACCCCGCCCCGGGAAGCCCATCCGATTGATGACCGACCGGTGTTCCGGAAGCCGAAAGACCCGCGGCCGAGGGTTGCCCGGTTGCGGCTCGGGCGTCACGGTGCCCACCTCGATGTGGCCGAAACCAAGTGCTGAAAGTCCTCGCCACCCCTCTCCGTCCTTGTCATATCCGGCAGCCAGCCCAACACGGTTTGGAAAACGAATTCCGAAGGCCTCGACCGGTTCGGCATCCTGAAGTGAGTACTGGGCGGCCAAAGCCGCTCTCAAAGGCGGAAAGGCGCCTGCGCGAGCGATTGCCTTCAAGGCCAGGGCGTGCGCCCGTTCGGGTTCAAGGCGAAACAACACGGAGCGAGTGAGGGGATAAAGCATTTTTCTTCCGGTCGAGAGTTTACACAAGCCGACGCCGTAGGCCGGGGTCAGAAATCAAAATAAACCGGCGATGGCCCGAGTATCACCGATGATGTGGCAGGAAGGCCGATGACCAAGCCATCCCGGTTGACTGCAGACTGGGGCTTCGAAGGCAACTCCAGAGCAACCCCCGGTTCGAGAGCCCATGCAACCAATCGCTCCCCACCGTTTGCCTCGAACCGAAAGACGTACGTTCCTCCTGGGCTCTCAACCGGCCCCAACGAGGTTGCCCCATTCAACTGTGTCTGCATTGTCTTCAAAGCCCAATACGAAGGACGAAGCCTCAAGGCTCCATCCGGTTCAAAGGTGCTCAATCCGTAGCCTCGGGCCGCCAAGCGCCACCAGTAGATGCGTTCAACCAATCCGGTCGTCAAGGCCAGCACGTAATAACGGGTCAAATAGTTTGCCTGGGTTTCCTCATCAACCGAAACCGAACGCCCCGCCGGCGAATGAGGGCCTTCCCACAAAGGCCAGTTGACCTCTGTGATCCAGGATCGGGGACTGCCATGCCTTGCCGTGTCGCAGATCGCCTTCAAGAGGGTCACTTTGCCAATCGTGTCCAACCCCATCTGCGGGTTCTCGGGTGCACCGCGGCGGTCGACATATAAGAGGCTGGCGACAGCATCAAATTCTACGCTAGGCCGTCTTCTCTGAAGTGCGGCCAACGTAGCCTGATACTCGAAGTCGATGACCCCGGGACCAAGTATTTCGACCCCGGGATAGCCTCTGAGAATATCTGCGGCCGTTCTGAGCAGGTTGGAATACTCTCGGGAAGTCCACACACCCCACTTTGACCGGTTGATTGCGTGGCCGACGATGAAATGGCGCCCATATTGTGTGAAAGTCTGAGCCAAGGTCTCAACGGCCTTTTCCCAGCGGGGCAGGTCTGTGACCAGCTCCCGGTTCTGAGGCAGGCTGAATACGACCTCGATGCCGGCGTCACAGAGCCTTTGGGCCAATGCCTGCTCGGCTTCGTGGTCATCGTCCCAAGGGTGAAGGCGCAGGAGAACGTTTTTGACGCCAAGCCCCTTCAGGGCCTCGAAATGGGCCTCAGGGTCTTCGGGGCAGGGTCGAACAGCCACTCCGAGGCCCTGAAATACAGTTGACTCCTGCCACAATCCAGCCCTCAGTTCACGATATTTCGACAGCACCTTTGGCGCCTTTCCCATCACGGCAGCAATATCGGTGAGGTGATCGGGTGCATCAGCCAATCGAATCCTGAATTTTTGCCACTTCGAGGCATGCTGGTGTGGCTGATCCGAAAGGCGATCCCATACTGCCTGGTCACGAATGGATACGCCCTCCCCAGCCGCCGGAATGTGAGCGTGGTGCTTGCCGCCCCGCGCACTCTTGGCGGTCGTTCCCTTCGTGCCCTTGCCTCTGAAACCATTCTTGATCTGGTGCTTGAGCAAGTAGCCGCGAACCGAAAGAACATAGATCCACCACCTGGGACTCCACCCGGAAGGGACCTTGCCCCAATAGCCCTCGAGATACGCTTCTCGGTGCCGCCTCTCGACAATCGGGAACCGGCAAATGTCTCTTGAGCGCCGCCACAAGCCGAGGCGCTTCTTAATTTTGGCCCGGTTGAAATCGACCAGGTACAACTCCAAGGCGCCGCCCCCTTGAGGGTGAGCCAGAACGTTGCCGAGGGAGAGGTCTCGGTACCAGATTCCGGCGTCGTGAAGACGGCGGGCCAGTGTGCCAAGCCTTCGGAGGAAGTCCAGATCATCGACCTCCGGGAACTCTCCGGCATCAGGCTGATTGTGGAGACGTCTGAAAAATTGCCGCACTTCGAAGGCCGGCTTCAACAGTTCGGCAACATAGTGGGAGTTGCCCTGGACTTGCATTGACTCTGCGAGCAGCACCGGTTCGGGCGTCGGCATACCGGCCTCGATCAAGGTCTTGGCGATATGCCACGAGCGGGTTGCCTTGCTGCCTCTCAGCCGTCGGTCGAGGGCACGCCGCCACCCGTGATTCCGGAACTGCTTGACGACCACCGACCTGGGACCGAGGGCTGTAGGCATCGCCGATTCATAAATGTAGTTCCGGCCCCAGTGAATTGTGGTCACAGCCGATGCAGGGTCTAGAATGTGTCGAATGCCAGATTCGACCTCCGGGCCCCCAATTGATGTGGCGAACTCGCCTTCGAGGTCGGACCACCGGAAGGTCTGAAAACCAACTCCGGCGTCACCCCTGTCCGAGGTGGTCATGACGTTGTGAGGCCCTCGACCACGCCCGTGACCGCTTCAAGCGCCTCATCCAGCCGCCCTACATCCGGACCACCGGCCTGGGCCAGATTCGGACGACCACCACCTCGCCCTCCTACAATCTCGGCCAGAGGCTTGACGATCTCACCGGCTTTGAGGCTGGTTACCAAATCCTCGGTCACGGCAACCAGCAGGGTCGCCTTGCCACCGGACTCCATTCCGAGAACGACGACGCCACTGCCTAGCCTCTGCCGTAACGTATCTGCCAGATCCCGCAACTCGGAAGACGACATCTCAGGGGCATGGCGTGCAAGCACCGAAATCCCTCCGATGTCGGTCCGAATTTCATCGTGGCCCCCACCTCCGGCCGCCAGCGTGTGTTTGAGATTTCGGACCTCTTCTTCCAATGCAGCCAGGTGGGCGTCTCTCTTCTCCAATAGGCCACCCAAACCTTCAAACGAGATTTGGTAGTGTCCGGCCAGTTCTGCGGCGATTCGAGATCGTTCCTGGAGAAATTCAACCGCGGCACGGCCGACCACCGCTTCAATTCTTCGAACGCCGGCCGCAACACCCTTCTCGCCGAGAATGACGAAGACACCAATGTCGCCTGTCCGCCGGACGTGACAGCCGCCGCAAAGCTCTCGGGAGAAATCGCCGTCTCCCACCGAGACCACCCGAACCGTCTCACCATATTTCTCGCCGAATAAAGCCATCGCTCCGAGTTCCCGTGCCGCAGCAACCGACATGAACTGCTTGGTCACGGCCTCATTGCCGATGATCGCCTGGTTGACTCGCCTTTCGATCTCCTGCAATTGGTTAAATGTCACAGGTTCTCCCCAGTTGAAGTCGAACCGCAGACGATCGGGATGGACCAGTGATCCCGCCTGTTGCGCTGCCTCACCCAAAACACCTCGCAATGCGGAGTGGAGCAAATGGGTCGCGGTGTGATGGCGCTCGGTATCCAACCTCTCGGTCTTTGTGACCTCGGCGATCGCCGAAATTCCGACGTCCAGTCGGCCCTTTTCCACCGTCAGGTTGTGCACGATCAGGCCTTCAAGCGGTTTCTGAGCATCTGTGATGACGGCAGAGCCCCCGTCCCAGTTCAGTCGGCCCTGGTCACCAGTCTGCCCGCCGCTTTCCGCGTAAAAAGGCGTCGCCTCGAGGACCACCTCACCGGAAGAGCCTTCGTTCAGGTTTCCGACCTCGCCTTCGCCGTCAATTGCAGCGGCGAAGAATCCGACCTCCGCCCCGTCGACCACTCCCTCCTCCCCCAAAGGGTCGGCGACCTCAACGCTGAATCA
>CBDTUG010000125.1:0-5648 GCA_965363555.1 uncultured Thermoanaerobaculia bacterium | reverse complement strand
GAGCCGGGAGTACTACTCTCCCGTACTTCACACGAACGAGATTCTGCGTGCAGTTGAATTCCTCAAACAAAGGGATCATCGTGTATTTGACGACCTTCGTCGTCTGTGCACCGAACTGGCCGATTTCGTCGCCGCCACCGTCGATGCATCATTCGAACCCAGAGAAAAGGGCGAAAGGTTGACGACCTTCGATGACGAGCCGATGGCGGACCTTCGACTAGCCCTGGACGGAGCGATGCTCCAGTATTTTCTCTTCAAGCGTGAGCACGACCTGTGGCTGGCGGACGACCCTGTGATGGATGTCTTCCTCGCTCTGACCCGGTTCCACAGGGTTCTGAGCCTTGGGGGCGAAGAATTCGTACATCTGGCCCGCCGAAATTTCTCAGACGGCGACTCCATCAAGGTCTTCTGCAGGGACGCCTCCCGTTTCACCGGCGAAGTCTTGGGCGCCGCCGCCGGAGTCGTAGCAATGTCCGCGACTCTGGAACCCTTCGAGTTTTACAGGGACCTTCTGGGCTTTGATCCTCAATTGACCACCGAGATAACGGTTCCTTCTCCATTTCCCAAGGGCAACCGGCTGATTCTCAACATCCCTGATGTCGATACGACCTGGCGCGCCCGCGCCAGGTACCACGACGCGGTCGCATCGTGGATCACACGATTGGCGCCCCAGGGGCGAAACTCGTTGATCTTGTTTCCCAGCTACGCCTATCTCAGCGCGGTGCACGAGAGACTGCAAGCCACCGAACACACTGTCATCGCCCAACGGTCCGGATCCAGTGATGACGTCCAGCACGAGGTCTTGGAAACGCTGAACGGGAACGGCGCTCACTTGGTCCTTGCGGTCCTCGGCGGGATCTTCGCTGAAGGCGTCGACTATCCGGGCGACATGCTCTCGCAGGTCATCGTCGTATCTCCAGGGCTCCCACAATTCAATACAGAGCGCCAACTGCTCAAAGTGTACTTTGAAGAGACCTACGGCCACGGCTTTTCCTACGCCTTCCTGGTCCCGGGAATGACCCGGGTCGTTCAAGCGGCAGGACGGTTGATTCGCTCAGAATCCGACCGGGGCGTCATCGTTCTGATCGGCCGGCGATTCCAGGACGGTCGCCATGCCCGATTCCTTCCCCATGCCTGGATCGACGGCGACCCCACGTCATTGTTGTACGAAGATCCAGAGTTCTCGATCCAGCGTTTCTTTGACGAATAGCAGCAATTCGTAGGACGAGTTGCATGGCCGTGTAAAATCGAGCAATGCGCACTCTCCTCCTAACCTTGATGCTCGTCAGCCCTGGTCTGGCTCTGGTCAATGCTGTGATTCAAGGCAGAGGTCTCAAAAAATTCCTCAATTCAACGCCAGAACTGGCATCGTCCCTGGATCTCGAAGAGTTCAAGAGAGTGACCGGCCGCCAAATGTGGGCCGCCCTGGCTCAAGCCGTTTTGCTGTTGATCGCACCCGCCTGCTTCTTCTGGGGTCTGATGATCCACAGCCTGACGCCCGCAGATTTTGTTTGGATCCTCTTGCCCAGCGTCGTTGTGATCCTGGTCGCCCGGTCCTTCCGCAGCCTCGAATTGCGAGCCTGGTCGATCCCTGCGGCAAATGAGTACCTGACGGCCGAAAGAGATCGTGTCGTCAAGGTCTGGAGAACCAAGCCGATCCCGGATTGGTAAGCAATCCGCGGGAGGGGATAAACCCCTCCCCTACGAACTCACACCCTCATCGTAGGGCCGGGGTTTGTCCCCGGCCGGGATTTGCTTTTTCCAGGCTTGGCCTTTACCGCCCCTCGATGCTCAGACTCTGGCACCCCGAAATACCGGACAGTTCGTCCCTGAGGGCGACCGCGACCCCCTGCAGGCTTTCGTCAACCAACAATCTGAAAGACGAAGCAATTTTGGCCCCATCCTTGTAGCGGTCGGCCGGAACCGATACCGGCAACTGAAAAACCGAGGGAGGTTTGACCTCACCGTCGATCTCCCTCATCACAACCGCCACTGCCAACTGAGCTGTTCTCTGATCCCCATTCTCAACAAAAACAACATCCCCGGTTGACAACAGCAATCGAAATGTCTGCACGACCTTGCCATCGTCTCGCTTTTCGCTCTTTCCGGCTTGCACCTCAAAGCCCAGAGGATTCTCGCCCTGAGGCAACAACATCTCGGCCGCGGCGAGGTCCGCCAGGCGATGGTGCACCGTTTCCGCCGGGACCCTTTTCGCCGCGTGAATATCGAGCCCCTTTCGCTTGATGCCGATGGCTACATCGTGCAGTTGTCCGTCGAGACCTCCGGGGGGGTTGTAGCCCAGCCAGTAGGTTCCACCGATGATGGCCCCGAGGAGATCAAAGAATTTGTCGACGTCTCTGGATCCGGACAGGGATGCCCCCCCGGTGACCATAGCGAGAAACCGGCCACCCTCGACCAAATTCTGAGCCCGGGCGCCATCCTGTCTGAAAGTCATGTTGCGTCTGTCGCCAAGAGGAAAAGCGGCCCCACCAGCAGTCCAGCCCTTGGTAATCTCACCATCTTGGGCGTGACGATTCCGGTCTGACGCATCGAGAACATGGATAGTGGCGCCCATGCCCTGGCACATCCTGCCTATCGCCTCGAACTGCTGTGAAAGTTCCTTCTCGGTCGCCCAGACCTCCGGATGCTCAATGTTGACTTTAGAGGAGTACCTTTGAAAGACCTCGAAGAAGGTGCCATATCCGTCGATTCCCGGCTTGATGAACAGATCTTGACCGATCCATACGACGTCACGCCGCCCCGAGGTTCCGGCAGTTCCACGGACGATGCTTTCCAAATCGATCAAGGCCGAGAGGATCCGATTGAACTCGAAGTCCCTGAGTTGGTTGAGTTGGCCGAGGTACCCGTCCGCCTGCATCGTGCCCAATCCATCCTCGATCCCAAGGCCTTGACCGGTGGTTCCCGGCGTATACATTCCAGACTGCACCGTATGAGCATTGGACATCGATCGATTGAACACCCTTTTTCGCCCGCTCAACGAATCGCCGGTGTACTCGACAACGTTGACGGCTTCAAGAGCCCCTTTGACCTTTTTCAAATCATCGGTGAAGGGTTGAACCACCTCGATACCACCGCCCGCCAACGCCACCATCACCAACGTACCCGGCGAAAGCCGTGAATCGAGGAACTTCTCCAGGCTTTTGAGGGTACGTTTTCGAGCCTTCTTTTCGAGGCTGACACGGTCGAATATCAGGATCAATCGATGCGGAAGCGAACCTGGACCGACTTCCGATGGTCCGCCGCCCAACGCTTGTCCCTCCGAATGTGTTTCTTCGGAAAAGAAAGTCAGGTCCACCGTTTCACCATCCTGGTAGACCTCAAAATCCTCGGCGGTCAGGCCCCTGACCGGCTCCCCGATCGAATCGACGACGCTGACCAGCATGTCAACGACCTCAACCCGAACTTCGCCCTGGAATACCGCCTGGGCTTCAGAAGAATCCTGGGCTCCAACAGAGGCGAGCCCGAAGAACGCCGTAACAAAAAGCCCGAACACCACGAGAAAAGTCCGCGAAAAACGACGCATCGTGCACCCCCTCTGATCATACGCAATCAACATCGAACGGTTTTTACAAACGCCCGACTCTACTCCAGGGTACCGCCAATCCGGTCGCGCCGGAACTTCTGCCCGAGCGCCTCCATTGCCGCATGCCGGTAGAGGTCTGACAGTGTCGGGTAGTTGTAGAGGCTTTCGGCAATCACGGTTGCGGTCGCACCGGTGGCGAGGAACGCCTGGCCGATGTGGATCAATTCCGATGCGGTCGTACCTATAACGTGCGCGCCGAGCAGCCGCATGCTTTCGGCGTCAAAGAGAAGCTTGAGCATGCCGCCATCGTCTCCGATGATCTGAGCCCTGGGGTTAAGCGCATACAAGCCCCGCCCTATGATGGTGTCGTGGCCCTTCTCGGCGAGACTCTCCTCGGTCTCACCGATGTAGCTGACTTCAGGGATTGAATAAATCGCGAATGGCAACACGTCTGTCTGATTTCGAATGCCCACCAGATCGAAGGCATGACGGATCGCCCTTCGTCCCTGCTCCATCGAAGTCGAGGCCAAAGCCGGATGGCCGATGACGTCACCGACTGCATAAATATGCGGCTGCGAGGTTTGGTAGTGGTTATTGACCTTCAACAAACCACGATCGTCCGGCTGAATGCCAATATCTTCGAGACCAAGGCCCCCAGTATTCCCGTCTCTGCCAACACTGTAGAGAAGGACATCGGCCTCCAATACCGTGCCACTTTGAGTACGGCAGCGAATAGATGGCGGGTCGTTCGACAATTTTTCGATCGACTCGTAATGTTCGTCGTGCGAAATCATCATGCCCAAACTCCGCATTTCCCGCTGTAGCCGCCCGACGATTTCTCGGTCAAGATACGGCAGCAGCTGGCTTCGGGTGTCCATCAGCGTTACGTCGAGCCCCAGGGCCGTAAAAATACAGGCATACTCGATGCCGATTACCCCAGCACCGAGAACCAGCATTGAACGCGGCATGCGAGGCAGGTTGAGGATCGTGTCGGAGTCGAAAATGCACTCCCCGTCGAAGGGCACATCAGCGGGGTGGTTCGGCGTGGTCCCGGTGGCAATGACGATGATGTCACCCCTGAGCACCATGCGCGTCTGGTTTCGGGCGCCGGTCACCGCCAGATGGTTCTCATCAAGAAAACGGCCGCTCCCGTGAAAAACGTCGATCTCGTTTCGGGCCAAGGCCTTGTTGATCAACTCCAGTTCCCGCTGGACCACCTGTCGTTCGCGGAGCATAAAATCGGCAACGGTGATCTCGTCGGATATCTCCGTCTTGATGCCGTGGAGCTTCTGGTTGGTGTGGGCATACACGAAAAGGGCGCTCTCTCGAAGGGTCTTCGAGGGGATCGTGCCCCAGTTGACGGCTGTTCCTCCCACAACCCCGGCACGCTCAATGACCGCAACCTTCTTCCCGGACCGAGCAGCCAAGATGGCGGCTCTCTCGCCAGCGGGTCCACACCCCAAAACCACAACGTCATATTTAATTGCCATAGGCTTAATACCGTAGACGGGGTCGTCAGGCTGGTCAAGTTTTGAAGATAATTCGGGGTCAACGGCTTTTCCCCCGGCCCGGTCGGCCGCGTATAATAGGCCCACCATGAGAATTGCAGCATTCTTACTCGCCTGCCTCATCGCTCTAACCGCCGTTGCTTCCCACGACGACCCACCTCGCATTCTCATCCTCGTCGACGCCTCGGCATCGATGGCAACATCCTGGCCAGGGCAGGGAGGCGACCGAATGGGGGCCGCTCGGACAACTCTGGATATCCTGGATGCAGTGTTTCGCGGGAGAGACCTTCAGCCCGAAGTCGCCGTACGGATCTACGGGGACCGGCTTCACCCAACGGACACCGGGGCCTGCAACGACACACGCCTGATCCGAACCTGGGCGCCGGCCGATCAGGATCAGTTGGGGAGGACCCTGGACAATCTGCACCCTCGCGGCGCCGGCTCCCTGGCCCTCGCACTCGACGGGGCCCTGTCGGACCTGGGATCCCCGAGCAAACAGGATCTGGTACTGATCATGCTGGATGGACTGAATCGGTGTGACCGTGACCTCGAGACAGCTTTCGGCTCTCTGACTCTTGACGGCGAAGGGGCCGAGG
>CBDTUG010000124.1:0-5651 GCA_965363555.1 uncultured Thermoanaerobaculia bacterium | reverse complement strand
CGTCTCTGCGTTATTTTTCCCTTCACCTCGAGCACCTGAACACCATCAACACATCAAGGTCCTGTCGAAACCCGAGTTCGCAGGTTCCCGAACACAGAAAAACGCAGAGACGCAGAGTCGAAGGTGGTCAGCACCGATTTCGACATTGGAAACCGCAGGCCCTACGTACGACCATTACACAGCCAGAGAACTCTTCTCCTTTCTTTGTTCCTTTTTGTGCCTCTTTGTGGCTCATCTCTTTGTGGCTATTCCCTGATATCTGATATGGCCTGCAACTGTCTACTTTCGCTGTTGAAAATATCTCCCGAACCGATTCAGCCCATTCGCGTAGTCAAGTAAGGGAGGCGATTTCATGGGCAAGATCCTCAAACTTTTGTTGACCGTCGCCATCATCGGTGGGGCGGTCGCCGTGGTGTACGGATTCATCACCAAGAAGAACGATGTCGGTCCCGGTTTCACCCTGATCGAGGCCGAGCTCGGCGACATCACCGAGAAGGCTCTGGCGGTCGGCAAGATCGACCCCCGTGAGCAGTTTCAGGTCAAGTCCAAGATCTCCGGCATCGTCAGCCGGTGCTTCGTCGAGGTCGGTGACCAGGTGGCCTCGGGCGACGCGCTGTTCGAGATCGCACCTGATCCGACGCCCCAGGAACTGCTCAACGTCGACCACCGCCTTCGCTCGGCTCAGACGCGGTTCGACAAGGCCGCGGCCGATTTCGAGCGCGGGCGCCAGTTGCACCGCGATGGCCTGTTGTCCAAGGGCGATATCGATACGCTTGAGGAGACCTTTCAGTTGGCTCGAGTGGCGGTGGAACAGGCCCAGGACAATCAGGAGTTGACCCGCCAGGGTCGGGTCACCGGCACGACAACCCAGGTCGAAACGACGATCCGGGCCAACGCTTCGGGCACCGTACTTTCACGCTCGGTCAACGCCGGAGACCCGATCGTTCCCCTAACCTCCTACCAGCCCGGAACGGAGATGGCCACCATCGCCGACATGAGCGACTTAATATTCAAGGGAACCGTCGATGAAATTGACGTTGGGAAAATCTCGGTCGGTATGCTCTGCCGCATCAAAGTCGGCGCCCTGCCGGAGGCGGTCGTCACAGGAACGCTGTCCCGGATTGCCCCTCAGGCCCAACGAGAAGAGGGCGCCACGCTGTTCGACGTCGAGATCGAACTGGACCCTGCCCAGGAGGTCCTCCTTCGGGCCGGCTACTCGGCCAATGCCGACGTCGTCATCCGTGAGAAGACTGACATCGTTCTCATCCCCGAACGCCTCTTGCTGTTCGAGGATGACGGCGCCTCGACCTTCGTCGAATTGCCCGGAGATGGGCCGGAAGCCGACCCGGTCAAGATCGCCGTCGAACTGGGTCTCTCGGACGGCCTCAACGTAGAGATCCTCTCCGGACTCACCGACGGTGATCAGATCGTGCAGAGGCCACCGCGAGAAATTAACTGATGAAGAAGCTGTCGGCGATCAGCCATCAGCTATCAGCTGGGGCCCCACTATTCCCGGATGCTGCCAGACCATGACCGGAATTGGTTCCTTTTTCATGCAGCTCATTCGGGACGTATGGACCCAGAAGCTGCGGACCTTCTTGACCGCTTTCGGCATCGTCTGGGGCACGGTGGCGGTCAGCCTATTGCTGGCCTTCGGCCAGGGGCTCTACATCCAACAGACTCGGAGTTTCGCCGGGCTCGGAGACCGCATCGTCATCGCCTGGCCTTCGAGGACCTCGTTGCCGTTCGAGGGCCTCGGCAAAGGTCGTAGTGTCCGGCTGGACGAAAGTGACATCGATTTTCTCAGGGCTCAGGTGCCGGCCATTAAATCCATTTCCAGCGAATACGCCCAGGAACTCCAGGTCCGATTCGGCGATCGAACCCGGTCAGTCGACATTTCGGGTGTCACTCCAGTCTTCGGCGTCATGAGAAATTTGATTCCGACCGAGGGCGGACGATTTATCAACCCTGTCGATATGGAACAGCGGCGCCGTGTGGTCTTTGTCGGCAATGAAATTGCCGAAGATCTCTTTGGGCAAACCGACCCGATCGGCCAGACGGTTTTCATCCACGGCTCTCCTTTCCACGTCGTCGGGATCCTGATGGCCAAGGACCAGGATTCCTCCTACTCAGGACGCGACCACTCGATGATGTTCATCCCGGGCAGCACCTATCGCGCCCTGACCGGCCAGCGGTATATCAATCTCTTCATCTTCAAGGCGGCCACACCAGATCTCAATGCAGCGCTGACTCAAGAAGTCACAGCGGCTCTTGGTGGCAGGAAACGGTTTGACCCGGCGGATACACAGGCAGTTCAGGTTTGGGATACGACCGAAATGTTCGTATTTTTAGACGCCTTCATGCTGGGCTTCAACGTGTTCCTTGGACTGATGGGGGTGCTGACCCTGGTCGTCGGCGGCATCGGCGTGTCCAACATTATGAATGTCGTCGTCGAGGAGCGTACCCGGGAAATCGGAATCAAAATGGCCCTCGGAGCCCGTTCCCGTGTGATTCTCAGTCAGTTTATGTTGGAAACCATGGTCCTGACCGCAGTCGGCGGCGCCATCGGACTGGCCATCAGCTATGGCCTCTGTTCAATCTTTCCCAGTTTTGGATTGAGAGAGTTCCTCGGCAATCCCGTCCTGGAGCCGAAGACTGCCCTTCTGACCGCTTGTCTATTGGGCGCCGTTGGATTCCTCGCAGGATTCTTCCCTGCGCGTGATGCCGCCCGACTGGATCCCGTGATTGCGATGAAGGTCTGACCGGCCCATGAGCATCAACGACATCACCATCATCGCTCAACTCTTCGCCAAGGCGTCAAGTCTTCAGCGCAAAAGGGCAATCCTGACCGTCGCGGCGATCGCATGGGGTACGGTCGCCATCTTGATGCTGCTGTCCTTCGGGCAAGGCCTTCGAGACCAACTGGTCCGGGGCAAACACGGCATGGGCGAGAACCTCGCCGTCTGGTGGCCTGGAGAGACCACAATGACCTGGGAAGGCCTTCCTCAAGGCCGTGCGATTCGCCCTAGAATGCACGACATCGCCTACCTCAGGGGCCGAATGCCCACAGCAACAAACGTCGTCGGGGAGATCTCCTCGTGGCAGACAACTCTGACCTGGGGTACGACGACGGTGTCCAATCGGGTGACCGGCGTCAACTGGGAGTACGGCGAGATGCGGTACCACTGGCCGCGCGCCGGAGGGCGATTCATCAACGTTCGTGACGAGGAAGAAAAACGGCGCGTCATTTTCCTCGGCGACGAACTGGCGGAAAATCTCTTTGGCGATCACGAACCAGTCGGCGAAACTCTGTTGGTGAATCAGGCCCCTTATCTGGTGATTGGCGTCATGCAGCGCAAGATCCAGATGGGTACCTACAAGGGACCGGACGAGGGTAACGCTGTCATCCCGATAACGACCTTCGCGTCACATTTCGGTCGCCAACGGTTGACCAATATCGTTTACGGGGTTGATACACCCGAAGCCATGCCGGCAGCACAACGGGAATTCAACGAAGGATTGGCGGCCAAATACCGCTTCGACCCGACCGACGAGGCCGTCACCGGCGTATGGGATACCGCCCGAGGGGCCGAGATCATGGATCAGTCGATGCTGGGGTTACAGATATTCCTCGGCATCATCGGGGCCCTGACACTCTTGATCGGCGGCATCGGCGTCGCCAACATCATGTATGCGGTGGTCAAGGAAAAAACGCGAGAGATTGGTGTTCAGATGGCCCTCGGCGCCCACCGGGGCTGGGTCACATGGCCCTTCGTCCTGCAGGGCGTTGCATACACCCTGCTCGGCGGCGTTTTCGGCCTGGTCATCGCCCTGGTCCTGGTCTCGTTGATCGCCCTGGTACCGGTCGAGGGTAACCAGGCGCTGGAGTACCTCGGCAAGCCCACACTGTCGTGGCACATCGCGGCGGGAACCGCGCTCATTCTGGGAACGGTGGGGGTCGCTGCAGGATATTTCCCCGCACGGCGGGCCGCCAGCGTCGATCCCGCCGAAACCCTGAGGTACGAGTGATGAAAAGCCTTCAGCTCTCATCTGTCAGCTATCAGCAGGCGCCTGCAACACCTGAGGGTTCAGGTTTCGGTGTGCAGGCATCAAGTCACAGGTCTCAGGTCCCAGCCTTCTCGTGTGTTCCCTGCTGCCTGCGACCTGCTACCTGTTCGCTTTCCCCAATTGGAAGGATGAATCCATGAACTGGGCACTTCCCAAGAGACGCACAGTCGCACCCACCCCCAACGGTCACATCATCCAGATGCGGGCGATCCGCAAGGTCTATGACACCGGGAAAATCCAGGTCGAGGCCTTGCGCGGGATCGATTTTGAGGTCGGCCGTGGAGAATTTGTCGCTGTTGTCGGACCTTCGGGTTCCGGAAAATCGACCCTTCTCAATCTCTTGGGCTGCCTCGATACGCCTACAGGGGGAGACTACCTGTTGGGTGGCGAGCCCGTCGCCGGTCTGGACAAGGACCGCCTCGCCGACGTGCGAAACCGGCGCGTCGGCTTCGTCTTCCAGAATTTCAACCTCTTGGCCCAGCTGACTGCGTTGGAAAACGTCGAAATGCCGATGCTGTTCGGTGGCATAGGGCGCAAAGAGCGTCGCCGACGAGCCACGGAGGGTCTGGAGAAGGTCGGCCTGGGAGATCGCACACACCACAGGCCGACCGAACTCTCAGGCGGTCAAATGCAACGCGTCGCCATCGCTCGCGCTCTGGCCATGGAACCCGACATTCTCCTGGCCGACGAACCGACCGGCAATCTGGATACAAATTCAGGGACTGACGTCCTGTCCCTGCTGCAGGAACTCTGGAACCAGGGCAGCACCCTGATTGTCGTCACCCACGACACCGCCATGGCCCGCAGAGCCAATCGGTTGATCGAGATCCGGGACGGCCTGGTTGTCAACGATCAAAAAACTCAGACTGACCGAAAACAAGAAAAACGCAGAGGCGCAGGGACGCAGAGTTCTGAAAGCAATCAATAGGGTCTGCAAACGGCACCCAGTTCACGACGCCAAGCAATAAGAAATCCGAGTTTCACTTTTTCAAAATTTATCACTCAACCGAGGAACCACACACCTCACGACCAAACCCCACACACTTCCCGTGTTTTCCCTCTGCGTCCCTGCGTCTCTGCGTCAATATCCTTGTACCGCCCGGGACAGCGCCGCTTCAAGCGACGGCACGGCGAACTGATAGCCTGCCCGTTCCAGCACCTCGGGTTTGACTCTCGCACTGGAGAGCAGCAGGGCATCGGCCATTTCCCCTGCCATTAGCCGCACCGCAAAGGCTGGGGCGGGCAGGAAGGCCGGCCGATGGAGGACTCGACCCAAGACCTGAGCAAATCCCCGGCTGGTCGTCTCTTCCGGCGAGACCAGGTTGATCGGGCCGTTCACATCGGATCGTTCGAGTGCGAAGGCAACAGCCCCTACGACATCATCCATCGCGATCCACGGCCACCACTGGCGGCCGTTGCCGATCGGACCACCAAGACCCATTTTGAACGGCAATAACATCCGCCCGAGCGCGCCGCCCGACCCCACGACCATTCCCAGCCGGAGCAGGACGACCCGAATTCCGGCGGCTGAAGCCGGTTGCGTAGCATCCTCCCACTCACTGGTCAGATCCGCCAGAAAGCCG
>CBDTUG010000123.1:0-5704 GCA_965363555.1 uncultured Thermoanaerobaculia bacterium | reverse complement strand
CGGGGGCGCCTTGAAGGCGCCGCCGCCTCCAGGGGTGCCGATCGCCCCCGCTCGGTGCATTCCCTCAAGGGGCGACGATGTTTGAATCGGGAGGGGGACCGCCCCTTGAGGGAATGACCTCGACGGCCTTCTGCCCTCGGCCGAGACTCGGTTGCTGAGGTACTCGCCGAGCGTTGCCCCACACGGCTTTTCCCGCAACGGCTGCTCTGACTGAGGGTCTGCCTGAGGAAAGAAGCCGTGTACGGCACGCGCCGTCCAAGAAGGGCGCTCGCTGAGAGCTGATGGCTTTTTCTACTCCGGCAGCGCCTGTCTGATCGCCTCTGCCAATTCCTCGGCGAGCGCGTGGATTTGGCCTTTGTCTTCGCCCTCCAGCATCACTCGGGCCAGAGGCTCGGTGCCGGAGTAGCGCAGCAGAACCCGACCGCTTTCGGCAAGTGTCGCCTCGACGGATTTCAGTAGGGATCGGATCTCAGGCACTTCCTCGAAGGGGCGCCGTCGTCCGACTTTGACGTTGATCAGTATCTGAGGAAGGCGCTGGAGGTCAGAAAGTTCCGAGAGCGGGCGGCCGCTCTTGGCGGCCAGGGCCAGGATCTGGGTGCCGGTCAACAACCCGTCGCCGGTGACGCTGAAGTGCGAGCAGATGATGTGACCTGACTGTTCCCCTCCGAGAGCTGCGCCGCTTCGAGCCATCGTTTCCCAGACGGCACGGTCGCCTACCGAACACCTCAGGAGGTTGATGCCCTTGGCTCTCAGACCTGCCTCAAGTCCAAAATTTGACATGACCGTCGCGACGATTAGCTTGCCCGGGAGGCGTCCCTCGTCATGGAGGTTCGTGGCCCAGGCCAGCAATAGGTCATCACCGTCGAGGATGGTCCCTTTTTCGTCAACGAGGACTGCGCGATCAGCGTCGCCATCGAGGGCAAGTCCACCATCGGCTCCAAGACGAGTGACGGCTTCGGACAACTGACCGGGTGAGGCTGCGCCGACATCCCGGTTGATATTCATACCGTCGGGGGTGCTGGCGATGGCTGTGACCTTGGCCCCCAGGGTCTCGAGTATTTCATCGGCCAGGCCCGAGGCGGCCCCGTTAGCGGCATCAAGAACCAGATGCAGACCTTCGAGGGGGCGCGGGTCCTCGAGACTCTTGATGACCATTAAGCGGTACCGGTCCAGCAGACCAGGCCGCAATGCAGGCAGACCGGGCCCAGAGACCGCTGGGGCGCGTTTCAACTCGTCCTCAAGCAGCTCTTCAACAGTTTCGGAGATTTTCTCCCCGCCGGAAGTCAGAACCTTGACGCCGTTGTCTTCGGCTGGGTTGTGAGACGCAGAAATAACGATGCCGGCCGTGCAAGAACCAACCCTCAGCAGGTGGGAGACGGCGGGGGTCGGCAAAACGCCCCCCCAGGTGACGGAACCGCCGGCGGTCTGGATGCCGACGCTCAGCCAATCGGCCAACGTCTCGGTTGAGGACCGGGTGTCCCCACCGATGAGAAAGGAAGGCTTGGGGTCTCCGCCGGCCATCAATCGGGTCAAAGCAACGCCGAGGCGGCGCAGGGTGGGCTCGTCCAGGGGCCATTCAAGAGCGCGACCCCGGATTCCATCTGTTCCGAACAGTTCACGGGCCATATCCTGTGCTCCTTATTTCGTTTCCGGCTGGGCCCCAAGAGGCGACGTCGTGTCTTCCTCCGGTAGCGGCTGAGGTCCGATATTCACTCGAACGGTCACGGGAGACCCGGTGAGACTACGCAGAAGGGGGTCGCTCAGGAGCGGGGTAACAACCGCCTCGACGCTTCCGGTGGCCCCTTCCACCGAGATGGAAGTGGTTGTGACGTTTTCGAGTGTGGACAAATGGCTTTCGGGACCCTGCACGGTAATGCGAGTCGGTTCAACATGAATGAAGTTCACCATAAAACCGGGCGCAGGGCTGCCCTCCACGACCGGGCTGAGGGCGAGACTGCGGAGAAGGACCCGCTCGAGTCCAATTTCGATTTCAGTCGGCTCGACCGCGATCACCTCGACTTCCGGGGGCAGGCGCACGCCCGACACGTCAATTGGGTAGATGCTGCGACCGGCCACGGCCTCCGTGAGATCGAGAAAGATCTCCAAGCTGCCACTGGCCGCCGGGTTGAGGGTCAAAGGCCCACGGAGTTGCAGGGTGACGGTGTCGCGAACGCTCGAAGTCAGCAAGAGACCCGAGGGCATGTTGACAAGGGTCAGGTTGGCCTTGGTGCTGCGCACAGAAATTGACGCCCGCCGCTTGCTGGTGGCGACATACCAGAGAAGGGAGGCTGCGATCAGGGCAACCAGCAAATAGGCCGGATGGCGAGGTCTGAGCATTACGAAGCAGCCTCCTCATCCTCGGGACTCAGTTGGTACATATGTTCGGTCAGGGCGTTTCTCAGTGTCGTTTCGTCCAGCGGCCGCATCAATTGTCGTTCAACTGCCAGGGAGATCGTGCCGGTTTCTTCGGAAACGACGATGACTAAGGCGTCCGAATCTTCGGAGAGCCCGACGGCGGCGCGGTGGCGAGTCCCCAACTGTGAAGAGATCTTGTGGCTCGTAGAAAGGGGCAAGAAGCACGAAGCGGCCTCGATTTTATTGCCTCGGATGATGACGGCGCCGTCGTGCAGTGGGGTTCCCGGGATGAAGATGTTGAGCAGTAGATCGTAGGAAAACAGGGCTTCCAACGGGATTCCTGTCTCTGCCCAGGGGTCCAGGGTGTCGGTTCTTTCAATTGCGATCAGTGCGCCGATTCTTTTGCTGGCCAACGCCTGGACGGCCAGGGCCAGCTCGTTGATCAAAACAGGCTGATCCGGGTTTCCCGAACCAAAGCGCAGCCAGCCGATCGACCCAAATCCGGTCAACATCCGTCGAATCTCCTGCTGAAAGAGAACGATGATGGCAATCGGGAGCATCGCCAGGGTGTGACTCAGGATCGACCCCAGGGTGATCAACTTGAAGGCAACGGCGGCAAGGTAGACGACGACCAGGCCCAGAAGTCCCCAGAGCATCTGCATGGCTCTGGTGCCCCGGAGAAGGGTCAAGAGCGTATAGATCAAGGCGGTAACCAGTAGGATGTCGACCAGATCAGACAGGCCCACCTGAAAGTTCACCACACCGTGGAGCAGGTCGAGAATCCATGTCATCGTCGTGCCTCTTCAAGGGTGATCAGGACCTCCAGGAATTGCAGGGTTGCTTGTGGATCGTGCACTCTCACGATGGACTGCGGGATGGAGACCGCCGGCGTCAGCGCTGCCAGTGAGCCGGGAAGGCGGTCCTCGACCTTGGCGCGGGTCAAACGCCCAATCATGGATTTTCGAGAAACGCCGAGCACGATTGCATGACCCAGGGCGGCGAGATCGGGCACGTCGGCCAGCAACCGCACGTTGGCCTGATCGTTCTTGCCGAAACCGATGCCGGGATCGAGCCATACCTGATCCCGGGGTAGCCCTGCTTCGAGCGCCTGGTGGGCCCTGAGGGACAGAAATGCGTGAACCTCGGCCGTAACGTTGTCGTAGGTTGTGTTCTCCTGCATGCTTCGGGGTTGTCCCCGCATGTGCATCAAGACGATGCCGGCGCCGAATGAAGCAACGGTCCCCAGCATCCGGGCGTCCGCCCCGGCGGTGACGTCGTTGACCAGGTCGGCCCCTGCATCGAGGGCCGCTTTGGCAACCTGGGCCTTGCACGTGTCAACCGACACCAGGGTTTTTGGCAGGTGTCGTTTGAGGTCCCGGATGACCGGTATGACACGGGCAACTTCGGTTTCGGCTGAAACCGGCAGTGCGCCTGGTCGTGTGCTTTCCCCGCCAACGTCGATGATGTCGGCGCCGTCGTGGGCCATCTGCACGCCGTGAGCGATGGCTTCGGCTGATGACTTGAAACGTCCGCCGTCTGAAAAGGAGTCCGGAGTGCAGTTGAGGATGCCCATGATCACCGGCAAGCGGCGCGGCCACAGAGCCCCAAGCCTTGAGAGCCTGGGGGCGGTGTCGGTAGGTCTTGCGGTTGCCGGAATCACGTCGTCTGCACCTCCTCAGGAGTCTCTGTGCTCTTAGGTTTGACGGCATGGACGGCCCGGACGGCACGGACGTCGATCTCAGAATGCACTTCGATCAGTTTCAGGAGTTCTTCCCCGTCAAGAACCTCTCGCTCAAGAAGAGCTGCGGCAATTGCGTCAAGTGATTCCCTCTCATGTTCGAGAACCGAGCGGGAGTCCGCATAGGCGGCTTCGACGAAGCGACGGATCTCAAGGTCGATCTTGACGGCCGTCGCTTCGGAATAATCCTGGTGGCGGGAGAATTCCTTGCCGAGAAAAATGTTCTCGTCCTGCTTGCCAAAAGTCAGTGGCCCCATGTCGGGGCTCATGCCCCACTCACAGACCATTTTTCGAGCGAGTACCGTCGCCCTTTCGAGGTCATTCCCTGCGCCGGTGGTCATCTGGTCGGAGCCAAATTTGATTTCCTCGGCGATTCGTCCACCCATCAGGACCCTGAGTTGGGCGTCAAGATAGGCTCGGGAGTGCAAATGGCGATCACCTTCGGGGAGGTGCATCGTCAAGCCCAAGGCCATACCGCGAGGAATGATCGTCACCTTGTGCAGTGGGTCGGCGTTCTCGAGAAGGGCGCCGACGACGGCGTGGCCCGCCTCGTGATAGGCAATGGTGATTTTCTCCTCTTCGGACATGACGAGGGAACGACGTTCCGAGCCCATCATCACCTTGTCCTTGGCGTACTCCATCTCGGACATATCGACCTTCATCTTGTTGAGCCTAGCCGCGCGGAGGGCCGCCTCGTTGACCAGGCTCGCCAGATCGGCGCCGGAGAAACCCGGTGTTGAACGGGCGATGATCGAAAGATCCACATCGGCGGAGAGCGGGATCTCGACGGTGTGGACCTCGAGGATGCCCAGACGTCCCAGGACATCCGGTGGGTTGACGACGATGCGTCGATCGAAACGGCCGGGCCGCAGAAGGGCCGGATCGAGCACGTCAGGCCGGTTGGTCGCAGAGATCAGGATGACGCCCTCGTTGCTTTCGAAACCGTCCATCTCGACCAGCAGCTGGTTGAGGGTCTGTTCGCGCTCGTCATGGCCGCCGCCCAGTCCGGCGCCCCGGTGTCGGCCTACGGCGTCGATCTCATCGATGAAAATGATGCATGGGGCGCTCTTTTTGCCCTGTTCGAAAAGATCCCTGACTCGGGAAGCGCCGACACCGACGAACATTTCAACGAAATCAGAGCCCGAAATCGAGAAAAAGGGAACCTCGGCTTCACCGGCAACGGCCTTGGCCAGCAGGGTCTTACCAGTTCCCGGTGCACCCATCAGGAGCACGCCCTTGGGAATTTTTCCGCCGAGGCGTTGGAACTTCTTCGGGTCCTTGAGAAAATCGATGATCTCTTCGAGTTCCTCTTTGGCTTCGTTCACCCCCGCCACATCAGCAAAGGTGACCTTTTTCTGGTCGGGGTTGACCAGTTTGGCCTTGGATTTTCCGAAGGACATGGCCTTGGTGCCGCCGGCCTGCATCTGGCGGAAAAATACGAACCAAAGGCCGACGAGAATCAGCAGTGGCGCCCATGAGAGCAGGGCTGTCAGCAGTCTGCCGTCGGAAGGTTTCTCGACCTCGATGATGACGTGCCCGGCGCGAAGGTCCTTGATGAGGTCTTCATATCCGGGGTCGTAGGTCAGGTGGTCGTACCGCGGCTTGGTCGGG
>CBDTUG010000122.1:0-5718 GCA_965363555.1 uncultured Thermoanaerobaculia bacterium | reverse complement strand
CCTCATGCTCCATAACTTCCGCGATCAGGTAATCCTGCACCTGGCGAATGTCTCCGCCAAAACTCTTCAAAAAGGCGTTCATATCTTCGTGGTAACGCATGGCCAGAGCGGCCAGATGCAGGCCCACGGCCCAGCCCTCTGTACTCTTTTGCACATGGACCAGTGCTTCACTTTCCAAGGGCTTACCTGCAGCTTGCTCCAACAATTGAGTGGACTCACCTTGACTGAATTCGAGGTCGCGCATGCGGACCTCGGCCAAGTTCCCTTGGGCTCGCAAGGATGCCAGTGGCAATCCCGGATTTCGTCGAGTGCAGATCAGGAGGTGGAGCGCCCGCGGCCGATTTTTCAGTAAAGCGCCAATCAATTCATCCACACGGGCTGAACCGAGCAGGTGATAGTCATCGAGAACTATGACGAACGGGGTGTCTACCTGTGCTAGATCGTTGATCAAGCATCCCGCCAATGTTCGTACCGAGAGGATTTCCATTTCCTCCAGCATGGCCACGACCTCAGAGCAAGATTCCGGCAATACTCCTTGAATGGCCGCAACAAAGTACTGCAGAAATACCCGGAGGTCGCCGTCCCCTTCTTCCAGCGACAACCAGGCCGAAGGTATCGCCAGACCCTCCAGCCAGTGGGCGACGGCCGTACTCTTGCCGTAGCCAGCGGGCGCCGAGACCAACGTCAACGGCAATTTGGATCCGGCATCCAGTCGATCATGCAGCACCTTTCTGCAAACTATACCCTTAGGCACCGGTGGTCGATAAAGCTTGGTGCGGAGGATGGGGCTGGTGAGATCGAGGTCCGGCATGAAGTGAATGCTCTCCTTGATGTGGGTGACGTGCTGCAGGGATTAGAATACATGATTCGTGGTGCCTGATATGGAATCCGCAGCGACGCTCACCCTGGGCGATGATGCCTACCAGCTGCCAGAATACGACTGACTCAACTTCGTGATCCGAAGAATTAAAAAGTGTCCCCTATAAACCTATAAAATTTGTTGGTCTTCAACCCTGGCCCAGGCGTTGGGAAGCCAGAAAGTTGAATGAGTCCGCCGTCACCCTGCCTGCTTCTGTCCGTTCTTAGCCAGCGTAATACTCATGATCGCCCCGACCAAAACCGCGGCGCCGAACCATTGGGTGGGGCGAAGAACCGTACCGTTGACCACGTAGTCCAGGATGATGGCGCTGAGGGGCAGGCACAATTCGCAGATGGTTGCGACCGAAGCCCGAATTCGTTGCAGACCCCAGTAATAGAGGATCAACGCGGTTGTTCCTGAGGTCATGCCGATGATGATGATAATGAACCACTGAGTCTGGGTGACCCGCTCGAACGGCAGGCCCACGCCTCCTGCGAGGCAGGTAATCAGCGCCAGGGCGGCCGTGACCCCGTAGCGGCCGAAGGTGGCTGTTCGAACGTCGACGCCGCCGATCAGCATCTTGCTCAGAGCGGTTGCTGCACCGAAGCATGCGGCGGCAAGCAGTGCCAATGCGGCTGCAAGGACCAGGTTGTTTCCGTCTCCGAGTTTTGGCGCGTTCATTCCGAAGGTCAGAAGGTAGCCTCCTCCGAGTGCCAACGTGGCCTTGGCGAGAAATTTTCCTGTGATTCTCTCCTTGAGCAAGATGGCGGCCAGAGTGATGGCAAAGACCGGCTGAAGTTTTTGCAGGACGACAACCACACTGAGCATGTCGAACTGCACCAAAAACAGGGCCTTGACGATGGCAACGGTGCCGACGAGGCCACCGGTCGCCGATACGACCACCAGGGCCAACCACGACTTTCGGTCCATCTCTGCCAGTTCCCGCCATGTTGAAAAGAGAATCGGCTGCATCACAAGGAAGGGCACAGCATGTATCAGAAAGACGACAAAGAGAACAGGTATCCCGGAAAGGCGAGGTGTCAATACGACGCCGTCCAGGCCCCAGAGGGCTGCGGCCAAACAAATGGCGCCCGCGCTGGCGATCGTTTTTCGGTCTCTCAAGTCAGATTTCCACACCCATTGGTGACTTCAGGGCCAAGCCGATGATCATGGTCAAAACGAAGAAAAGGATCATCCATGCCCACTGGCTTTCCATCTCCAACCCCAGAAAGGACACTCGCGCTTCAGGGTAGCCCAGGGTGATTGTGGCCAGGGATGATTCCGAAGGGAGCGGTTTTTCCGAGGGCCATTCAAGTTGCGCCAGAAAGGACCGAGAGGGACGCTCCGGGGACAGGCGAACGGCCGCTTCGGTCACACGGAACATTTTGTTCTGTGTAACCCCCTGGTGCTCGAAACCGAGGTCGAAGTCACCAGGCTTTTCCGCCTTGATGCGCCAAGCCATCTGATGGAGATCAGGCGCCCAGACGCCGGGGGTTTCCAGAACGACGCCCTCGGGAACCTGGAGTTCAACATCCGGTCGGGTGATGCCGTTGTCGCTCATCGTTGCAGTGACGATGGCGCTCTCGCCGGGTTCGAGGCCTCTGAATCCATAAAAAGCGTGAAGCTGAATCATGATCAGGATCAGAGGTGGAAAAATCCAGATCATCGGTTTGAGAGCCAACATCTGGTAGTGAAGGACATGACCGATGATCTCCCATTGAGCACGGAAAATCGCCCTGATGTCGTCGTTGAAAAGTCGAATCTCGAACAGACAGGCGTGGATCTTCGCCTTGACCGCTGTGATGCGATCTTGATTGGAGGTGACCTTGAAGATCCACAGGGCGAAAACCGTTACCGGGATAGACCACAGCAGGATGCCGACCCAGACCGGGGCCGAGGCCAGTGGATTCTGAATGGCGTCAAAAACTGCGCGAAGGGTGGCGTTGAGGATTTCCATAGAGTGATTTCCGATTCAGGACATGTATCCGAGGCCTTGCAGCCTCTTCTTGATTTCCTCCTCGGAGCCGGCCTCCTCAAGCTGTGCCAACTCCTTTTCCAAGGCGTGGGTGATGAACTCTTCGGGAGAGGCATAGCCGGCGATTTCCGAGAATTTTCGAATGCGTTCGATCAGTGATTTTTCCAATTTGATCTTTGCTTGTCCAAACATGATGGCTCCTCGTGTCAGTTCTTTGCCGAAGTGATTTCGGCCAGGTCCAAGAGCGATGTTCCTTCCATGTGGGGCGCAGCCGGCAGGCCGAAGAGGGACAAGATCGTCGGCGCCATGTCCACGATGGATGGATCGTCGTTGTTGATGTTGAAATTGCTTAAAAAGATGCCCGGCACCAGGCGCGGATCTACGATGTGGTCGCCGCTCCAGGCCTTGATATTGTCCTCGAATACACAGCCCGCGACCTTGCCCGCGGCGCAGTCCCATGAGATCCGGTAGCCGTGGTTGTAGCCGATCAGGAGGTCGGGGGCGTTACCCTTGTAGGGGCCGCGGTAAATCAGATCGGTATCAAAAGCCTCGTTGATCCCGATCTCCGATTTTTCTGTGTCCTCGAGACCGCCCAACTTCTGCTGAAGCTCTTTCTTCAGTGCAGCGGCATCCTCTCCGGCGGCCACGATGCCTTGTTCTTCCCGGCCCTTGATGTTGAGGAAGATTCCGACGAGACCAACCGCATAGGCGCGGGTCCTTGACCAGTCGACATCCTGCAACCACTCTTGGGTTCCGTCGGCGCCCTCCTTGAGGTGGAGGTAGCCTTCTTCCATCAGCCATGCATTGAGGTTGACGCCTCGCCTGAAGGAGGTGAAGCCGTGGTCCGATATGACGAAGAGCGCATCGTCGTCCTCGATACGGTCGAGTACCCGTCCTAGCAGGGCGTCGTTGCGACAGTAGTGCTGCTCGATGGCATCGGCATATTCAGGGTTATCCAAGCCCTCGGCAGCCGGATGTCCCTTCTCCATATAGCGCCAATACATATGCTGGATACGGTCTGTGGCGTCGAAGACTGTGACCAGGCAGCCCTTTCGCAGGCGGTCAAGGGCTGTGAAGAACATTTTCTCGCGCTCGAGTTCAACGTCCTGAGATTGGGTCCAGAAGGTCTTGTCATCGGTAACCTTCTCGTTGAGGGCCCATGTGTCTTCTGCCAGTCCCAGAGTCGCATAGGGGCCGATACGTTTCTCCAAATAGGTGCTGTAGAACGAAGGGTGAGAAATGGGCATCGCCGGTTTTTCCGGCTCGATGTTGATCGGCGAGAAATACAAGGTGACGTGGTCGTCGATTTCGGTCAGCATCAACCGGCTCAGCCCGGCGACTTTCATGCCGGGAACGACCTTGAATTCCAACTTGACCCATTCGCTGAGCACGCCGTGTGCGAGGTCAACTTGTTCGTCTCCGATTGACAGCCGGCCGTTCCGTTTTTCCCGGTCGAGATCCAGGGTGAAATCCAGTCTTAAGGGAGGGTTGCCTTCCAATAGGATATTTTCCGGACCCTCGACCGCACCTTTCCAATGGTCGCCCTCCCCCTCAAGGTCCATGCGAATCCCGCCCTCTTGGAAGGCTTCTGACTCAGGCCTGGTAGTGAAGAGCATGAAAGTGCCCTGGGTTCCCAGAAGGTCAGGAATGCACATCGCCCCAAGCTGAGCACCGTAGAAACGTTCCGGGGGGAAGGTGATGGGGACTCTGAGAATTGTGCTCCAGATATTGTGTTCGCCGAGGACCTTCCAGAATGTTTTTGATTTCCTCAGCAATCGGATTTCAGGTTTGGCCAGGGGAATTCGGTATTTTCCAATCTTCAAGAAACGGTCCACCGATCCGATGAAGGCCGAGGAAAGGCGTGGAAGATAGGTTCGAGGATCTCGATCAAGGAAATCGAAGATATTGTGTTTCCCGGGGTTGACTCCCGTCGAAAAGGACGACCAGGCAACCGGAGTAATCGACGGGAAGGTCGTTCGAAGCCGGCTGTAACAGCCTCGGTCTGCCAGGCGGGAAAAATTGGGCATCTTGCCCTCGGCCATAAACTTCTCTGTCAAGCGAGTGTCCTGGCCGTCAAAGCCAACAACGATGACTCGTGGTACCAGGGGTTTGACCTTGGTTCGCCTCTTGATGATCCGCCACAGTGTTCTGAACGGCAGGATCAGCAACGAGATGCCGGCCAGGATCATGGTCACGAAAATTACAAAGAACGAACCCAGAAGGGCAAATCCTGCACCAGGGCCAACATAGGCATCGGCCTGAGAGGCGGCGGACAGTGCAATCAGGATTCCGGCGCCGATAAGGGTAACCTTCCCGTGGCGGGTGATCAGTTTCTTCAACAACTCAGGTCCTCCAGGGTTTGCTGGGGGCGGAGCGTCGCTGGGCGAAACCTCATCCCCATGGCGGTGCAGTATACAGAAATCGAGGCTCGGCCGGAAGCCCGAGAGGCGTTCGCATCGCAGAGTATTGAGGAATGCGGCCAGGTCTCCAGATTTCGGCCGAAGGTGTACACTGTCTCGCCCAACTCGACCGGCAGTTTGTGGCGCCCAGGTGTCCGCCGATCGAGCCAATGAAAGAGTGGAGGGTTCGATGACCTCATGGTTTGACAAATTGAGGCTGAAACTGAAATACGGGACGCCCGTGATCCTGGTGTCCGGGTTGCCGCGATCTGGGACCTCGATGGCGATGAAGATGTTGGATGCAGCTGGTTTCAACGTGATCCAGGACGGCATTCGTACGGCCGACGAGGACAACCCCAAGGGCTACTACGAGGACGAGCGCGTCAAGGACCTTGCGGAGATGGAAGACAAGAGTTGGCTCCGAGCCGTCAGGGGCCGTGTGATCAAGGTCGTGTCTTCGTTGCTGCAATACCTGCCGGATGACA
>CBDTUG010000121.1:0-5725 GCA_965363555.1 uncultured Thermoanaerobaculia bacterium | reverse complement strand
CCGATCTTTCTACGTCGCAGGGGGGCGGCTCTCTTGCCAGCTCTACCAACGCAGTGCGGATGTTTTTCTCGGGGTTCCTTTCAACATCGCCTCCTATGCTCTTTTGACACTGATGATCGCGCAGGTCTGTCAGTTGGAACCGGGAGAATTTATTCATACTTTCGGGGATGCCCACCTTTACCTCAACCACCTTGAGCAGGCACGGCTCCAGCTGAGCCGTGAGCCGGGCGGACTGCCGCGAATGGTGCTCAACTCCGAGGTGCGGTCGTTGGACGACTTCAAATTTGAGGATTTCACGCTTGAGGGTTACGTGGCACAGCCTCACATCAAGGCCAAGGTGGCGGTATGAGAACCTCGCTGATCGTTGCCGTGGCAGCCAATGGCGCCATCGGATTTGACGGGGATCTGCCCTGGCGGCTTCCTGCCGATCTCAGGCATTTCAAGCGGCTGACGATGGGCCACCATCTGATCATCGGGCGCCGAACTTGGGAGTCGGTCGCAGTGGTCCTTCCGGGTCGGACGATGGTTGTCGTCACCCGAGACCTTGATTACCGCCCCGAGGTGGAGGGCGTGCTGGTGGCTCATTCTCTCGAAGCTGCTCTTGGTTTGGCCAAGGGTGACGACGAACCCTTTATTGCCGGTGGGGCGGGCTTGTACCGAGAGGCTCTTGAGATCGCTGACCGGATGTACCTGACGCGTATTCACGCGGAGTTCAAGGCGGATACCTTTTTCCCAGATTTTGACATGGAGCAATGGGTTGTTACTGCCGAAGAACACCACCAGCCCGACGAGAAGAACGTCTTCCCATATAGCTTTTTGACGCTCGAACGAGAGGTCCTGTCGAGAAGATGATGCATGCTGATCGCGTCGCATTCGGGAATTTCTGAGGCGGACGGGTTAAGGGAATATTCTGGGTAGGCCCCTGTGTTATCGGTCACGTCTGGTATAATGCTATATATTGTTTGCGAATATTAACAGACCGCTCTTGGGAATTGGTTCACTGGGGCTGGTCAATACAATTGAGAGTGAAACAGGAGGCAGAGGATGGCTAAGATCGCACGCGTAATAATGGTAGTGATGGCGGTCGTGTTGGTGGTTGGCGCAGTGTCGGCCCAAACAACGACCACAGAGATCAAAAAGGGCACCGTGGTACACGTCTATGGAGACAACCTCGTTGTCAGGGGCCAGGACGGCGTCGTCAAAGAGTACGATATCCCCGAAGGATTCCAGTTCATGGTTAACGGCAAGCAGGTTGGCATCGCCGACCTCAAGCCGGGCACGAAGCTGACTTCGAAGGTCACCACGACGACCACCCCCCATGTTGTGCAGACAACCGAGATCAAGAACGCCAAGGTCCTCAGGGTCGTCGGCGGAACCGTGATCGTGCGAATGGCAGACGGCGAGATCAAGAAATTCTCTAAGGTCCCCTCAGATGTGAAAGTGACCGCCAACGGCAATCTGGTCGAGCTGAGTCAGCTGAAAGAGGGCATGAACCTCACCGCGACGATCGTTCACGAGAGCGTCACCACCGTGACCGAAAAGGACATCAGGGTTGGCGGCCGCGAGGCACGCAAGCCCGCACCACCGAAGGCCGCTCCGGCACCCAAGCGCGCACCGGCAGTCCTGCCCTCGACCGGCAGCCTGCTGCCTTTGGCCGGCCTCGCCGGTATGATCATGCTCTTCGCAGCGATGAGCCTGGCAGTGATCCGCCGCTTCTAAATTTCTTTCGGGCTACAATCGGCCCGGCAATAACAATAACCGCCGCATCTCGCGGCGGTTTTTTTGTTCGAGCTTCAACGGAAAAGAGCGGCAAGGTTTGCAGGTCGCAGGTTACAATTTGAAGCCTGAAGCCTGAATGTTCCCAAGAGGTTGGCCGGGCTCGGGACAGGGCACGTGCTCGGGTCCAGCAGCGGGAATCGCCGTATGTCCTGCCGGGTCTTACCGGACTCCCGTTCCCGGAGGCACATCGCCGTCGGAGGACAGGAGATCGGGGTCGCCGTCCAGAGAAGCCGCCAGCAGCATGCCTCGTGACTCTACGCCCATCAATTTCACTGGCTTGAGGTTGGCTACGACAACGACCCGGCGGCCGACGAGGTCCTCGGGAGCATATTTCGCTCCGATGCCGGCGACGACCTGACGGAGTTCCCCTTCGGCAAGATCAACCATCAGCTTGACCAACTTCTTGGACTTGGGCACTCTTTCGGCCTCTTTGACGATGCCGACCACCAAACGGACCTTGGCGAAGTCGTCGATCGAGATCATGCCATCATCCTGTGCTTCGGGTTCTTCGACTTTGCTCGGTTCTTTGGTCTCGGCACCCGCTTCGGCTCGCATCGACAGCTCCTTCATCATCTTCTTGACGTCAACCCGTGGGAAGAGGGCTTCGACCTTGCCGGTCGAGCCGCCTTCGGGCAACAGACCCCAGTGCGTGGCGTCGCCCAGATTGACCGGCATTCCGGCAGCACCCACCTGTGTTCTCAGGCGCTCGGCAATCGAAGGCATGAAGGGCTCGATCAGCAACGATACGATCCGCAAGCCCTCCAGTGAGTCGTAGAGGGTCGCTTCAAGGGCGGCCTGGCCTTCGTCGCCCTGCTTGGCCAAGGCCCACGGTTGCCGCTCCTGAATGTGGCCGTTAATCGCCGACAGGAGGCGCCAGGTCGCCTCAAGGGCACGGTGAGGTTCCATCTGATCCATGTGACGCAGGTGGCCGGCGACGGCTTCGGAGGCAGCCTCGGCGATTGGTCCCGGCGGGTGGGCCTTCGGGATCTTTCCGTCGAGGAATCGTTCGGTCATCGAAACAGCCCGCGATGCGGTGTTCCCAAGGGCGTTGGCCAGGTCGGCGTTGAAGCGCTCGAGGAAGGCGACGTCGGAAAAGGACGCATCCAGGCCGAAGGCCATCTCCCGGGCCAAGAAATACCGAAGCGAATCGGCGCCGAAGCGTTCGATCAGATAGTCAGGTCTGACGACGTTTCCCAGACTCTTGGACATCTTGGCGTCGTCTCGCATCCACCAGCCGTGTCCGAAGACGGTCTTAGGCAGTGGCAGACCGGCGGACATCAAGAATGCCGGCCAGTAGACGCAGTGGAATCGCAGGATGTCCTTGCCGACCATATGGACTTGTGCCGGCCAGAACTGATCGAAGGCCGAGGGGTCATCGCTTCCGAATCCCAGGCTTGAGATGTAGTTGGTCAGAGCGTCAAGCCACACGTAGACCACGTGATCGGCGTCGTCGGGGAAGGGCACGCCCCAGGAGACGGAGGTTCGTGACACGGAGAGATCTCTCAGGCCGCCCTCGACAAAACGAAGGACTTCGTTGTAGCGGCTCTTGGGCTGAATGCAGTCAGGGTTCTCGCGGTACCACTTCAAGAGGGGCTCTTGATACGCGGAGAGCTTGAAGAACCAACTGCTTTCGGACAGCCGTTCTACGGGATAGCCGCTCTCTGTGTCCTTGCCGTCGACGACCTGAGAGTCCGGAACGAAAGCTTCGGCGCCTGCGCAGTACCAGCCCTCATAGTCGCCCTTGAAGAGGTCGCCTGAAGCCATGATGCGCTTGATGATCTCAGTGACCCCGGCCTTGTGGCGGTCCTCCGAGGTGCGGATGAAATCGTCATGGGAGATGTTGAGCACCTCCCAGAGCTGGCGATATCGGTCGACGACCTTGTCCGCAAGCTCAATCGGCTTCAGCCCTTTGGCCGCTGCACTTTTTTCGATCTTCTGGCCGTGTTCGTCGGTGCCGGTCAGGAACCGAACCTTTCGCCCCTGCATCCGGTGGTGCCGCGCGAAGGCGTCGGCCATCACCGTCGTATAGATGTGGCCGATATGCGGCATGTCGTTGACGTAGTAGATCGGCGTTGTGATGTAGTAGGTATCGGACACAAGTTCTCCACGGCCCCAGTGTGGGGAAGGGAAGGATAGCAAAGAAGCCGGATCCTGTAGAATCATGTCCTTAGGAGGCGATATGCGAATCAGAACATTCCTTTCAGTTGCTGTGGTCCTTTTTCTCTCTGCGGTTCCCGTGATCGGCGCCGATGAGCCTGTTGATGGACCCTCGGCTGCTCTTCTCAACCCGTCAGCTGCGACGGCCGTTGCTCCGGCAGAGTTCATGGTCAAAGTCGAAACGACTGCCGGTGACTTCACGATCAAGGTCCATCGCGACTGGGCGCCGATCGGCGCGGACCGGTTTTTTAACTTGGTATCGATGGGCTATTACGATGATACGGCCTTTTACCGGGTGATTCTGACGCCTCGGCCCTTCATGGCTCAGATCGGTTTCAACCCAGATCCGGCAGTCAATCTGGCTTGGCGTGCGGCCCGGATCAAGGACGATCCGGTCAAAAAGAGCAATACTCGAGGCATGGTTACTTTTGCCACGAGTGGGGCGAATTCACGGACAACGCAGTTCTTCATCAACTACGTCGACAATTCTCGCCTCGATGGCATGGGGTTTTCCCCCTTTGGAGAGGTGATCGGGAGCATGGACGTTCCAAAGAGCCTCTATTCAGGGTATGGCGAAGGCGCCCCGCAAGGCAGAGGTCCCAGTCAAGCGAGAATCGCAGCCGAGGGCAACGCCTACCTGAAGAAGGAATTCCCGAAGCTGGACTACATCATCAAGGCTGAGATCATGGCCGATGAGGTCGGCAAATAGGTTCCAGTTTCCAGTTTCCAGTTTCGCCCCACCCTCGGTTCGGTGCTATCCTCCCGATGATGGTCGAAGAGTCTTCTCCAAAGCGCTATCTCTACCTGGCCCCCAACGGGGTCACGGCAGCCAACATCTCCTGCGGTTTCATTTCGATGATCGTGGCGGCCGACGGCCGGTTCGAGTTGGCAGTTTACCTTCTGGTTGTGGCGATTGTCCTGGACACGCTGGACGGCAACATTGCCAGATGGCTGCATGCGACGTCAGAGTTCGGGCAGGAGATGGACTCCTTCTCAGACGCCTTGAGCTTTGGTGCGGCCCCCGCGTTTTTGGTCTACCAGGCAATCCTGAAGGACTCTGAGCCGTTTGGCCTGACGGTATGTCTGGTCTACCTGCTGTGTGCGATTTTACGCCTGACCCGATTCAATGTGACGTCGGACGCACACGACAAGGAACGCCGGACTGTTGGTGCGCCCGTCCCTGTGGCGGCCTCTTACCTGATGGTTGCCGTATTGATTCGGGACCTGGTGAGACCGGCCCATGTCGCATTCCTGGTATTGATGGTAGGGGGGTTGATGATTTCGAGGATTCCTCTGCCCAACATCAAGGGTCGCAATCTGGTGACATTCATGTTGCTGGTCGGAATCGTCAACTACCTGGTGGTGATTTTCGACCCGTGCTGGAAAACGATCATCTGGTGGAATATATGGAATGCGCTGATTATTTTAGCCGCTTGGTTCGAGGAACGGCGGCGGGCTCCAGAATAGATTCCAAGAAGACCGCTCAGCAATATATTCCGGAATTTGAGATAATGTCCAAGTACTAATTCTAAAGGGGGAACTGTTATGAGAAATTTGGTTTTGATCGTTGTTGTTCTGGGGTTGGCTGTGTTCGCACTTGGCTGCGGCCAGGCCGAAGAGGCCGGCAAAGCTATTGACGAGGCTGTGGAAGTCACCGGCGAGGCCATCGAAGATGCCGGTGAAGCCGTCGTCGAGGGTGCCGGAGAGTTGGCCGAGGACGTCGGCGAAGCCGTCGAAGGTGCGGTGGACGAAGCTGGTGAGGCTATCGATTCAGCTGGCGAGGCCGTGG
>CBDTUG010000120.1:0-5726 GCA_965363555.1 uncultured Thermoanaerobaculia bacterium | reverse complement strand
GCGAAGCCGTGGAGGTCGCGAAGCGACCAGCGTGGGCTGGAGCACCCGGAGGTGAAAAAACGGCGCTGGGTGCGGTGCATCGGCGTCCGCAGTAGATCATTGGTGAGAAGTGCGGGTTAGGAACTCCAGCTCCAACAAAGCGAATACGCGAGGTAGAACTTCAAGTCTCAGGTCTCAAGCTGCAGGTCACGGTCAGAGCCGGAAATCAAATTTGCCCCGAGGTTCCGGATCGTCGTTTCGTCCCCCAAAACGGTGTGGTACTTGGCCCGGATGAGTTCGAGCACTTCGGGTTGACGGTCGGAAACGACGCCGGCATGCCCATACCGGGACGTCATTAACTCCTCCATTTTCAAAAACCAACAGGCCGCTGTCACGCCTGATCCAAACCCGACAAAACTTCCTCATCACCAACCCGCACCAAGTGCTGCAATTTTCCGGGAATCTCCCAGCCCTCTGGGTTGTCCTGCACCTTCCAGCGTTTGTGCAGCCAGAGCCACTGGCCCGGGTCCTTGCGGATCCAACCCTCGATGATGGCATTGAGACGCTCTGTGTTGTGACGAATGTCCTTGTCCAGATCACCGTAAGGCCGCTCCATCTCAAAGGGTTCGGCCGTCAAGTCAAAGTGACTGGTATTACCGCGCCGGTACATGACGGTTGTCACCACGGGAGCTCCGGATTCAAAATGGAACCGCGCCGGCGCCGGTGTTGCCGAAGCCAGAAGGCCAAAAAACTCGCAAACGATGCCCCGATACCGTTTCGCATGCTGGTCGACGATCATCGCCACGGCCTTGTTATCGATCAGCGTCTGCCGGATGACGTCGCCGGACTTTCGTGGTGAGATCAAGGCCAGGCCGGTACGCTCTCGAACGGCTCTGACGAAGTCTCTGGCGGGTTTCCAATGAATGTCCTTGACCACACCGTAGATCGGAAAACCAAGAATGGACTGGCTGTATGCCATCAGGTCGACACTGCCGACATGGGAGGCAATGATGATACAGCCCTTGCCCTGCTCGAGAGCCCGATCGACATGCTCCATCCCGGTTGCGTGTACATATTTCAGGCTCTGCTCTCGGGTGAACTCCACGGCACGCAACATCTCTACAGTCCCCATCGCCTGAATATCCATGCAACGACGCACGATCCGACGACGCTGAGAACGGCTCAGCTTTCCCCCGTAGGCCATTTGAAGATTTTGATGTGCCACAGACCTTCCGACGGGAACGATCCAGTACCAAAACCTGGCAAGAAAGCGGCCAACGGCAAGGGCCATTCCGATAGGCATGGCGCAAAACAGGCGGCTGAGCAGGAACATCATGCTGGAGACTGCTCGCCTAATCGGGGTCTGAGATGCAGATAATCTCGTCCGGTGTCGTCGGCAACCAATTTCCATCCGGCGGCCCCTGAGCAGCCTCCCACTCGCTGAAATCAAAGTTGCTGACGGCCCCCTGGGGATCGGAGACGACAACTCGCTCCGGCAGTCCGTTTTCACCGATGGTGATATGGACCCTCGAGACGCCCCCAGCCTCTCGAGGAATGAGAATCAGGCCACGCTCCCCGTCAGCGACGACAGAAAATTGCGCCAGCGCTGCCTTGGGATCAAGAACGGCAATCAGCGGAATCCGTTCCCACTCCTCGGCCGTCAGAAGATGATCGTCACAACTCAGGTTCTCGAAATCCAGGAGACGAACCAGGCGACCACTGAGGCCCATCCAACGAACAGCCGGGTCCCCGGTTGCGAAGAGGGCCTTATCGGGCCACGCCACCCAAACCTGACCGACGACCTGCTCTCCAAGACTCATCCCAGGTGGCACGTATTCCTGGGCATACGAGGCTGTCCAGGTTGACCTGGTTTGAAGCGCCGTGCCCAAAGCCTGCAGGCGCTCCATCGCAGGATCCCGTTCAGCCATAGCCATACCGGGTACCAGAAGGGTGAACGCAACAAGAACAGGGACAAAGAAACGCAGAGGCGCAGAGACGCAGAGGAAAAGAACTGCCAAAGTTGAACCGTTGATATTGCACGTTCCTTTCCTGTTCCCTGCCCCCTGATCCCTATCCCCTAACTCCTTATTTGCTGCCATTCTCATCTCCTTAGGGTCCGCGAGAGAATAAGTCCGTGGAATTCGCGCCCAGATGTGCCGTAGATTTGGTTTGCCCGATTGAGAGAAACCGTAGGTGTAGCCCGAGCTACATTGAGGATTTCGCGATTGAGGGCAAGTCGAAGGTGCGGTGCGGTTGGGATGCGAAAACATGGAATTATTCTCTCGTGGACCCTTAGTGCTTGAAGTGCCGGCGACCGGTCAAAATCATCGCTACACCCATCGCATCACAGGATTCAACGACGGCCTTGTCTCGTATGGACCCGCCTGGCTGAATCACCGCTTCAATGCCCGCCTGATGCAGGGCTTCGACACCATCCGGAAACGGGAAGAAGGCATCTGACGCGGCCACAGAACCCGACAAATCGTGTCCCATCTCGGTGGCCTTGGTCACCGCAATCTTGGCCGCATCAACCCGGCTCATCTGCCCGGCTCCGATGCCGAGAATGCGGTCCTCGACGCCGACGACGATCGCGTTGGATCCGACGTGCTTGACAACTCTCCAGGCCAGTTCCAAAGCCCTGCTCTCGGCATCGGACGGCGCCCGTTCGGTGGCTACGTCCCGGTTCTCACCGTCCCACCCGTGGTCGCCCTCTTGGATCACGAAACCACCGTCGATGGCCTTGACCACGGTAGCGTTCTCATTCGCCCGCTCGGCTTGCAGTACCCGGAGGTTTTTCTTGCCGGCAAAGACCTCGAGGGCCCCCTCGGTGAAACCAGGCGCGACAACCACCTCAGCGAACTGCTCGACGACCGCCTCGGCAAAGGACCGATCGACAGGACGGTTTGCGGCAATGACGCCTCCGAATGCTGACACCGGATCGGTTGCACGTGCCTTGAGAAACGCTTGATCCATCTCCGGATCCAGTGCCACGCCACAGGGATTGGCATGTTTGATCACCGCCACACCTGGACCGGAAAGGTCCCACACCAGGCGCCAAGCCCCGGTGGCATCTCCCAAATTGTTATACGACAGCCCTTTGCCCTGTATCTGCCGTGCCGAAGCCAGGCCGGAAGGGGGTGTCGACCGGGCCAGCAGGCCCCACTGGTGGGGATTCTCGCCGTACCGGAGGGTTGTTTCATCGCTCATCAGGAGCTCTTCAGCCACTGCTGCCGCTCGCGAAGGCGTGCCACCATCAACCAGCGCAGGAAGATGGCTCGAGATCGCAGCGTCATACGCGGCGGTATGGCGGTAGGCCTTGATCGCCAACTGCTGCCGGGTCTCCCGGGTCAACTGCCCGGCGGCCAGCTCCCGAAGGAAATCCTCGTAATCTTCGGGGTCAACCAGAACCGCAACACGCGCGTGATTCTTGGCCGCCGCCCTGATCAGGCTGGGACCGCCAATATCGATCTGTTCGACCGCCTGTTCCAGCGTCACACCATCTTTGGTCACGGTTTCCCGGAATGGATAGAGGTTGACCACGACAACATCGATTTCCGGCAGTTCCATCTCGGCCAACTGTGCCCGATGCTCCGATGTCGGCGCCGCGAGAATCGCCGCAAAGACCTTGGGATGGAGGGTCTTGACCCTGCCGTCGAGAATTTCCGGGAAACCCGTGAAATCACTGACTTCCGTCGGCTGACAGCCCGCCTCTTTCAGGGTCCTCGCTGTTCCACCGGTGGAAAGAATGGACCAACCCAACTCTTCCAGGCCTAGACCAAGACAATCCAGGCCGTTCTTGTCCGAGACCGAAATCAATGCCGTTCCGCCCATTGCGCCCCTCCGTTAGGAGGGTGCATCGTACCACCAAACCCTCAAGCTGGGAGGCTGGGAGGCTGGACGCTGGGAAGCAAAAAGGCTGGGCCCAGAACCCAGGAAGTGGGGCCAGGCTTCAGGCCTCAGATCACAGGTCTCAGGTTTTCGAGTGCATTGTGTGCTTTCTGCTGCCTGCTGCCTGCTGCCTGCAACCTGCTGCGGCTACTTTGCGGTCCACACGGGCGCTTCTTGCTTCCCGCTCCGCCGGGTTAGGATGGAGCCATGAGAATCACGACGAGTATCAAGGCTGGTTTCTGTTTTTCCCTGTGCCTGGGTTTGGTCCTCAGCTTTGGCTGCGTGCAACCGACCGAAGATCGCAGCGACACCTTGGTCATCGGCGTGCTTGCCGACATTCAGAACTGGAATCCCTACCTGACGGAAACGAAATTCAGTGAAGACCTCCTGGCCTTGGTCTACCCCTCGTTGGCGGTCGAGATGGCGGACTACCATGATCATCCTCCGACCTTCGCCCCTGCCATCGCCCAGAGTTGGGACTTCTCTACAAATGGTCTCGATTTAACCTTTCACCTTCGTCGGGATCTGGTCTGGAGTGACGGTGAGCCGGTGACTGCAGACGATGTCGTCTATACCTGGCAGGCACAGACCTCTGAAGATGTCGGTTGGTATGGCGCCTACACCAAGGATTTCATCGAATCCGTCGAGAAAATCGACGGCCATACCGTCAGATTCAGATTCTCACAGATGTACCCTTACCGGTTGATGGACGCCAACGAGGGCCTGATTCTGCCCTCCCACGCCTGGAAGGACATCCCGTTCAAAGACTGGCACTCGACCTCATGGCTGCCTCATGTCGTCGGCGCAGGCCCGTTCGTGCCCGTCAACCACGTACCCCAGCAGGACATCACTCTCGCCGCCAATACCAACTACCGAATGGGCACGTCGGCAAACATTAGCCGCGTCGTCTGGCGCGTCGTGCCCGATCAACTGAGCCTGATGACACAGCTCCTGGCCGGGGAGTTTGATTTCATCAACAGTCTCGCGCCCGAAGAGGCCCACAGAATTGAGACAAATCCCGACCTCCGTTTGGTGGACATCTCCCACCGCGGTTACACCCACATTTGCTGGAACACTTCCAGACCGGAACTGGCCGACCCCCGCGTCAGGCGGGCGCTGGGCATGGCGATCAATCGGCAGACGGTCATCGACACCGTCTATCGCGGATTCGCCCGACCGTCGATGGGACCGATCCTCTCAACCATGTGGGCCTTTGATGACACACTTGGGCCTCTGCCGTACGATCCTCAATCCGCAGCAGCGCTTCTCAGCCGTGCCGGCTGGCACGACAACGACGGCGACGGCACGGTGGAGAAGGACGGACAGCCTCTGACGCTGGAATTGCTGACCAACGCCGAAAATCACATGAGGCAGGACATCTGCATGCTGGCGGCCCGAGACCTGCGGGCCATCGGCGTCGACGCGACCCCCCGAACAGTGGAATGGGGCACTTTTCTCAGTCGATTGCGAGACGGCGACTTCGACGGGGCGGTCAACCGTTGGGTCGAACCAACACAGATCGACCTGGAGGATGTCTGGCACACGACCCCGGAGGGCCTCGAGAGTTCGAACTACGGGCGGTATTCCAACGACCGCGTCGATCGTCTGATCGAAGAGGTGACCGAGATACGGGACATCAACCTCCAGAAAGAACTGTACAGGCAAATCCAACAGCTGATCGTCGCCGATCAGCCCTACACATTCCTGGTCGAGGGTCGAAAACTCAGAGCCATCAACACCCACCTTCGTGGATCGATCCAGAACGACGCCACACCCTATTTCAACCTCGAGGCCTGGGAACTACCTTGACCATCCTCAGACGGCTGGCTCTGATCCCACTTCTGTTGTGGCTCCTTGCG
>CBDTUG010000119.1:0-5737 GCA_965363555.1 uncultured Thermoanaerobaculia bacterium | reverse complement strand
GTCTACCGCGGCTTGGCCACTGCTAACAAGGATACCGCAGCGATCATGGCCCGATCCGAAGGGCAAAGGCTGGAGATTCGTATCGACGGATTTCGGGAGGTCGAAATGCAGCGGGCGCTGGAGGGACTCAACCGCATCGAGTCTCTCGTGCGTTCGTTGGCTGGTCGCGGGGGGCGAACCTCGCTGATCTGGGTCACCGAAGACATGACTTTCCGCCCCGGCATCGATATCTACCGGCGTTTCTACAACCGATTCAGCACCTTCTTGCCGCTGGATCAGCCCGACATGTGGGGCACTGAACGCGATTTACGGGTGGATTTTGACAGGGTGATCGGCGCCGCCCATTCTGCAGGGGTGACGGTGCATGTGGTAGATGCCTCGGACCGTGATTCCGAGTTCATGGACACTGACTTCGGCACCCAGGACCCATTTACCGCAACCGCGAGCCAGTCAGTAGGGCCATCGACCAGGGGCTACGACTTCTCCGAGGTCAATGATGCCATCGAAGGATCCCAGTACCTTGGATATGGCAGCGGCGGCGGGTTCTTCGGGAACAGCCGGAATTTCGATGTCTTCGTGGACGCCTTCGTTGAGACAACCGCAACCTATTATGTCATCGGGTACGACCGTCCGGGGCCCGGTGATGGTCATGCACACTCGGTGCGGTTGGACATCAAGCGCCCGGGACTGAGGGTCCGTCACCCGGCCAAGATTCTCGACCGTACGCCCGAGCAACGGTTGACCGACTCGGTCATCAGCCACCTCGTCTGGGGCGACGGCATCAACACTCTGGGCCTTAACGTGAGTGCCGATGAGAGACAGGAGGCGGAAGACGGCACCGTGCTGTGGCCGGTCAATCTGGAGATCCCGGCGGCAGGTTTGCTCCCTGGTGATGACGGTAACGCAGTGGTCACCGTGGTCGTGTGTGTGGGCGCATCCGACGGTACCATCGCTCAACCGCAACAGTTCCGGTTAGTCCTCCCCGTTCCGAAGGACAACTCCTTCACGGTGGGTACCGCCCAAGTGACGCTGCGCACGCGCCCGGTAAGCGACAGGGTCGCAGTCGGCATTCGTGACGAACTCTCCGGCGCTACCTCGACGAAAATGGTAGGTCTGACTCCGGAGTCGTAGAGGCTGAAAAGCCAGGACGCCAGGACGCCAGGAAGCTGGGACGCAAGAAGGGAGCGCCCGGCTACACGTCCCTCAGTCTCTTCGGCCCTGCTGCGGCGATCTCTGCCGGGCAGCCTTCGGCGAAGAGCTTGAAATTCTCAATGTAGCGTGCGGCCAGGGCGTCGTACCGGCGCCAGTAGTCCTCGGCATTGCCCCACGAGGTCGAGGGGTCGAGCACTTCTTCAGGCACGTCGGGACAGCTCAAGGGTACGTCGAATCCGAACAGCTTGTCCCTGCGATACTCGACGTCGTTCAGGCGGCCGTGCAATGCGGCATTGAGCAGATTCCGTGTGTGCCGGATCGAAATGCGTTTGCCGACGTTGAAACCGCCACCAACCCAACCGGTGTTGACCAACCAGCAGGTAGCGCCGTGCTGTGCCATCCGGGCGCGCAGCATGTCGGCGTACTTGAAGGGGTGGTGGACCATGAAGGGCGCGCCGAAGCAGGCCGAGAAGGCGATTTCCGGTTCGATGCCCAGGCCGATTTCCGTCCCGGCGATCTTCGAGGTGTAGCCCGAAATGAAATGGTAGACCGCGTGTTCGGGATCCAGGCGGGTGATTGGCGGCAGCACACCCTGGGCGTCACAGGTCAGGAGGATGACGTTCTTGGGGTGGCTTTGGACCATGCCTTCCGGAACGACGTTGGGGATGAACTCCAGTGGATAGGCCGCGCGGGTGTTTTCGGTATTACGGTCGTCGTCGAGGTCGAGTTTTCGGGAGGTCTTGTCGTAGACGACGTTCTCCAGGATTGTGCCGAAGCGCCGAGTGGTAGCAAAAATTTCCGGTTCGTGTTCGGCCGACAGGCGAATGACCTTGGCGTAACATCCGCCTTCGAAGTTAAAGACGCCGCCCGAGGACCAGCCGTGCTCGTCGTCGCCGATCAGTTGCCGGGTCGGATCGGCCGACAAGGTCGTCTTGCCGGTTCCCGAGAGGCCGAAGAAAAGGGCGGCGTCACCCTCGTCGCCGACGTTGGCCGAGCAGTGCATCGACAAGACTTCCCGCTGGGGCAGCAGGAAGTTCAATACGGTAAAAATGCTCTTCTTGATCTCGCCGCCATAGGAGGAGTTACAGATCAGAACCAGGCGCTTGGAAAAATTGATGATGATCGCCGTGTCGGTCCGGGTGCCGTCGATGCGAGGATCAATCTTGAACGACGGTACGGCGATGACGGTGAACTCCGGCACGTGGTTCTGGTACTCGTCCTGGGTTTTGGGGACGATGAACATGTTCCGGGCGAACAACGACTGCCAGGCGTCCTCGGTGATCACCCGAATCGGCATCTGATATTCCGGGTCGGCGCCGGCATAACAGTCCTGAACGAAGAGTTCTTCGTCCTGCAAATAGGCCTGAACTCGGCCGAAGAGGGCGTCGAACTTCTCGGGGTCGTAGGGCCGGTTGTACTCACCCCACCAGATGGAGTCCTCGGTCGAGGCTTCACGCACGACGTACTTGTCTTGTGCGGCGCGGGCCGACCACTTGCCGGTGTTGACGACGAAGGGCCCGCCGTTGGCGACATTGCCCTCTTTGCGAATCGTCGCTTCTTCGTAAAGGGCAGCTTCCGGAAGATTCCAGAAGACGCGATCGAGGTGTGTCAGACCGTGATTGCTGAGGCCGTAGCGACTCTTGAGGTCTTTGGCCTGGGCGGTGGCCGGGGTTTCGAATTTGAGATATTTGCTCATGTCCAATCCCTCACCAGCTTGCGTTCGCCGATATAGAGCTCATTGGGCGAGTTGGGGTCGAGCGCCCATTTCATGCGTTCGATGCCTTCCGTGATTTCCTTGATCGACCCGCAGTAGGAGATGCGGAGGTGTCCCTCCATGCCGAACTCGATGCCCGGGACGGTGACGACCTGGACCTTCTCCAGCAGAAACTTCGACAGGGCGACGGAGTCTTTGTTGTAGTGGCTGAAATCCGGGAAGGAATAAAACGTACCACCGGGCTCGTCGATGATCACGCCGTCGAAGGATCGGAGCTGTTCCATCAAGACGTTGCGGTTGTTTTCCAGCGTCAGGCGCATGTTTTTGACGATTGATTGAATGCCGGTGATCGCTCCCACCGCTGCATGCTGGAGCAGGGCCGACGGACCCGAAGTCTCGTGGCCCTGGATGTTGGTCATCGCTTCGATCACCCTGGTATTTCCGACCGCCCAGCCAATCCGGAATCCCGTCATCGCGTACTGCTTAGAGACGCCGTTGATGATGATCAGCTTGGAGTTATCGGAACGATCCTTGGTGAACTGATAACAATTGACCGGTTCACGTCCGTCGAAGATCAGGCGGTGGTAGATGTCGTCCATGATCAACCACAGGCTGCGGCGTTCGCAAAAATCGACGATATCGGCAATGAACTCTGCCGGATAGATGGCGCCCGAGGGGTTGTTGGGGCTGTTGATGACGACCGCCTTGGTGTAGGAGCCGGTCACCTGCTCGATGTCCTGGATGCGTGGGATGAACCCGCCGTCCTCGGGACTGACCGCCACCGGAACGCCTCCCACCAGTTTGACCATCTCTGGGTAGCTGACCCAGTAAGGCGTAGGGTAGATGACTTCTTCCTGCGGATTGACGATGGCGTGCAGGGCCGACATGATCGCCTGTTTGGCGCCGCCGGAGGCCATGACGTTCTCTGGCGCCGGCCGCCAACCGTAGAATTCGTCGGTGTAGCGGATGATCGCCTTTTTCAAAGCTGGGGTGCCGTCTGGGGGAGTGTATCGAACCTCCCCTGAGTTGAGCATCGACGACGCTGCAAGAATGGCGTCCATCGGCGCTTTACCCTTCGGTTCTCCGCCTCCGAGGTGGATAACAGGATCCCCCTTGGCGCGCAGAATCGAGGCAATCTCGTTCAGTTTGAGAGTGGCGGACTCGCCGATGGATTGTGCAATCAACGACAGGCTCATGGAATGCCCTTCCGCCGGCCTTCAGCCGACTGTAGGAGCCGGGATTATCGCAAAAGTCTGTGAAAAAAGCCACATGCAATTCGCCGAACGAATTGCATGGGGGGAGATGGACCGGAGGGTCAATATTTCGCCGGTGATGGCCGTCCCGGCCCGTGACCACCGTCACTTGACCGTGTTGGTCACGGGGACCATATTGAAAGATAGGCAACCGCGAATCCGACTTTTTGGTGTAGGAGCTGTTGGTTTGACTAGTTTTCAAGGCTTGGCACAGCGAGCCGAAGGGAAAAACGATGCGCAGAAATTCCAAATTGACCCAGGTGGCTCTTCCCCTGACAGTCATGGCAACTCTGTTCGTGGCAATGCTCTTGCCCACAACCGTCGAGGCGGGTTCGAAGCTATGGCTTTATCCTGATTCCGAAAATCCCCAGAATGGCGGACATGTCGTTGAGACCGGTAATTTTGTCTTGAATATTGAGAATCTCGGATCGGGCAACGGGGATACCACTGCGTACGAGGTCTTTGTCGTACTGTCGGTCAACGACCCTGCATTTCTGGCCGGCGGGAGTCTCGGCTTGCCCGACGGCACATCAGTAAAACTCGACCCCGGTGCTTTTGTTGTAAATACTCCCGTCTTCCCCTGTTCGGGTCATTCCTTTCCGCCTCACGGGGCCTTCCCGTCTTTCCTTGCAGAGTTCTTCGTCGGTGACTTCGCCAATGGTCAGGTGAGGCAGTTTGCTGTTGATATGCAAGGTGACGAAGGCCTGGTTGCGCACTTCGACGCTTTCGGCACCGGTTACATACAAGCCGGGCCCAACCTCAAATGTTATGACGTCAGCAACCCGGCGGGCCATGACGTCAGCGTGGTTTTCGGTGAGGGTGGTGACGAGGAACCCTGCTCACACTTGACGATCGACAAGGTCGCTTCGGTTTCTGGTGTCGATCTTGGCGACGAGGTGGTTTTCACCATCTCCGTTGAGAACGACAGCGAATGCGACGCGACTGAAGTTGTCGTCTCCGAGGATATTCCGATGCTCTTCGGAGCAGACGGCATAGAGCTTCCGGCGTTCTCGATCGTGGCGGTTAACCCGTCTCCGACCCAGCAGACCGACTCAATGTTGATCTGGGAAATTGGGGATCTTCCGGCAGGGGAGAGCGTGGTCTTCACCGTTACGGTGGTCTTTGATGAGCCTGCCGCAGACGGATCCTTCGTAGAAAACACCGCCTGTGTTGTTTTTGTGGAGTCGGATGAGATGATCTGCGACCGCGCCGAGGTGGCCGTCGGTTCAGTTGGTTGCGAGATCGGAGGACCGGGCTTCTGGTGCAACCAGATCCGTTTCGCCCTGGAGGGACGACACAACGCCAAGTTCACTCTCGAAGAACTGGAAGAGTGGTTGCGCCTTGTCAACGAGAGTTCAACTGTCTTTCCGGAGCTTTGGGACACGACCACGCTGGAAGGCGCCGGTGCTCTGCTGTGCCGTCCCAGTGAGGCGGAGACAGTGGCCGATCGGTTGGTACGCCACCTGCTCGCACTGCAGTTCAATATCGCCGGCGAAAGGGTGGATCCCGAGCTCAGTCTCGGTGACCTCTGTGAGGGATCGATGCCCCTGCCCGAGGATGCAGATCCGACGATGACGATCGCCGAACTGGTGGCGGCCACCGAAGCCGACAGATCGGA
>CBDTUG010000118.1:0-5770 GCA_965363555.1 uncultured Thermoanaerobaculia bacterium | reverse complement strand
AATTGCTCGTTTCCGCCTCGGGAACCGCGCTGTCCCCTTCCGGGGTTTCGGGATGGGAACGGGCTAGACATCAGAGGTCCTGCTTCGCGAAGATCCTCATGGACACGAGGACTGGGACCACTATCCAAATGGCGAGACCGACGAGGCCAAACATCGTTGCCATGGTCTGAGAACCGGCCAGTTTGACCAGGGTCGCACCGGCCGGACCGAAGAGGTGCGGCCCGCCCACTTGAAGCAGCGACAGGACACGGGCGATGTCAATCGGATTGCCCAATAGACCCAAAAGAAGTGAGGTCTTGAGGACTTTTTCTGGAAGGTAAAGCGTGGTCCCGAGCATCATCATGCCGTAGACCAGCTCGAAAAATATCCAGACGCCGACGGCGATGCCGAGGGCGATTTGTCGACGCCTGGCCACAAGGGCGATCAACACCGAAAGGCCAACGAAGATCACAGCCAGCAATGTGCAGTAGATCACTACCAGGAAATAGCCCGCCGCTCCTTCGGTACCGATGGCCATGGCGATGATCGCCCCCGGAATGCCGAATCCGAGGGCCGAAGCAGCAATGACGGTGAGGCACAGGCCGCAGATCTTGCCCATGAGAACCCGTGGCCTCGAGATCGGTTGGGTGGCGAGGATCTCCAGGTATTCACGGTCGCTCAGGAAACTGAAGACGCCGAGCAGGAGAGCGAAGAGGGGGATTATGAATCCACCGATGTTGGCAAGGCTGGCCGTGGTGCGGACGAAGTCTTGGAAGCCGGTGTAACCCGAGGTCACCATGCCGAAATAGGAGATCAGAGTCGTGGTGACAGCGAACAGTAGGCCGAAGAAAATGACCCAACGATTTCGCCGGTTCAAGACGAACTCTTGCCACGCGATATGCGCGATTGCAGATCTCACCCAGCCTCCTCGTCCGTCGTGTGAGCGCCGGTCACACGGATCATGCCGAGAGCCTGATTAGCCGCCCCCACCACCGGAAAGCCCGCTCCGGGCCTGGTGGCAAAGAACCGCAGTTCTGTCGGATTCTCGGAAGGCATCACGACGACCTCACCGATCTCGGGGTATCCACGCACCGAAAAGGAGATCTCGTCGGCCGACTGACCGGAGTTGAGTTTGAAGAGCACGAGATCGCCTTTGGTGACCTCGACGATCTCAGGTGACAGGCCTGCCGGTGAAATTGTCGCCTCCACGATCGTATCGGGCCGGCCATGCAGCCGCCGGTACCCGGTCCAGTCGGTGATCTCCTCATCGACCGTTGTGCGGGTGGCCTGGGCGCCTTCATTTGTGGAGAAGCAGAGCACACCTAAACTCATGACCGTCGGGATATTTTCGGTGAGAAGGAAGACCGTGTCCTCGGCCGGCACGAACTCAGCACTCTCGTAGTCGGCAAAATAGATCTGAGTGGGAACATTCGTCCCCTGGCGCCGCTTCTCATCGTTACTTCCAAGCAAGCAGCCGGGGGAGTCGAAGGTCACGAAAGTGCCTTCGTGCATGTAACCGCACGACTGGTTGACCGTGTCGATGACCATGCCGCAATACTCACAGCCATCAATGCCGGCAACCACCTCCGGTCGGACTTCCCCGGAACAGGCCCCAAGGGCCAAGCTGAAGGCTGCCGCCGCGATCAGGGACGGCTGAAAGACTGTGTTGTGGCGTTTACTCATTATTGACCCCCAGATCTCTTCCATTGGCGTGATCCCGGACCAGTGCATCCCAATCCGGTGGCTCAGTGTGTAACTCCTCGACGATGCCCCCAACTGACTGGATGGCCTCGATCACTTCCAGGCGCTGCCGCGGGAGGGCCGCAAAAGAGAGTTCTGATCCATCGCAGCGACATTTTGAGGCACCTGCGTTCTGTGCGGTGTCCACCACTGGCTCCGCAGGGCTGGTGAGAATCACCCGTACGCGTGTCTGTCGGGCAACCGTGGTCATGAAGGTCGGAACACTCTCTAAACGGGCCAGCTTGCCCTCCACCAGCACTCCCACCCGGTCGGCGAGTTGGATGGCGCTGTGCACGATGTGAGAGGAGAAGACGATCGTACTTCCCTTCTTCCTGAGCTGGGCCAGCAGATCGTGGAGCCGCGCGATACCGAGAGGGTCAAGATTGAGCGACGGCTCATCGAGCACCAGGATAGGCACCTCCTCAAGCAAAGCCACCGCCAACCCCAGCCGCTGGAGCATGCCGCCTGAGTACTCGACCGTCAGACGGTCCGATGCACCGGTGAGTTCGAAGAGGTCCAGGACTTCGTCAATCCGTTTCGGCGCCACCCCCCTGAGGTTGGCGAAGAGGTTGAGGATCTCACGAGCAGTCAGCTGTCCCGGCATGGTGACCCGTTGAGGGACGTACGACAGGAGTTTCTTGACCTTGTCGGGTGCTTTGGCGATGTCCTCTCCGTCGATCAAAATCCGGCCCGAGGTGGGCGCATGAAGGCCGACCAGCGCGCGCAGAACGGTTGTCTTGCCGCCGCCGTTGGGGCCGAGAAAGGCGAAGCTTTCACCCCGCGAGATGTCAAGGTCCAATGGTTTGACAGCTTCTACCTTGCCGTAGCGTTTCTCGAACGCCTCGAGTCGAATCATGGGTGAGTCCTCAGACATCGGAACGCCTCGGAGATTTGGGACGATTCTTCGGTCGTCGACTGAGATGGAGCAGGGCCCCGGCCGGGGCAATCGCACCGATCAGGAAAACGAATGCCCACATGGGGTCACCATCCGTTTTGCGCTCCTGTACTGCCTGCCAGGGAACCCCTTCGTGAGCGGCCGGCCGCATGAACGGCCTCGGGTCCTCAGCGTCCCCGAGCCGCAGAATCGGCAACGTCTCCTCGGCTACTTGGAGGACCTCGGCAGCCGGACTCAGGAGGTAGAACCTGACCTCCGGTACTTTCGACTCTAAGACCTGGAACACATTTTGGATCACGAAGGGAATGTCTCCGACACCATCGCGATTCAGATCGTAGCCTCTGTAACCCGTCCAGAAATTTCCGGCCTCGTCGGTCGCCCACTTTGTTTCGCGGTCGCTGACGTCCAGTAACAGCTCGGAGAGATTGTTGATGAAATTGTTGCCGAAGAACTGATTGCCGTCACATCCGCCGTTGAGCTGAACTGCCAGATCATTGTCCACTACGTCGTTGTCGGAGATGGTGCTGGTGTTGGTATTGTTCATGAAGATGCCGCGACTATTATCCAGAATCAGGTTCGACTTGGCCACGACCCTGGCCATCGATTGCAGGAGAATGCCGTAGGCCCGGAAGCCCCGGCATCGAGCAAAGGTGTTTCGCTTGAACTCGATGTCCTCGGAGTACATCAGGGCCGCACCGGCCACATTGTTCTCAAACAGATTGTCCCGGAAGGAGTTGTCGTTTGAGTACATGTAGTGGAGGCCATAACGAACGTGATGGATGTGATTTTGGAGGATTTCGGTGGTATTGGCGAAGGAGAAATAGATCCCGTCCCGGACATTGAAAATCTCGTTGCCCTCCACCCGATTGTCGGCGGAATTCCAGAGGTGGATACCATTCCCGCGGTCAGACTCGATCAGGTCCAGTCGACCTTCGATGGTGTTGCCGAGGATTTTGACCCTGTTCCCGCCCTTGACGTAAATCCCGTGTAGTGGCTCGGTGACGTTGCAGTTGCGAATCGTGACGTCGTCGGCCTCGACGAGGACACCGGCCATGTCTTTGGTCAGGTGCGGGCCGGCTTCGGTGATGGTTAATCCGTCGATCACCGTGCCCGGAGCGGTGATGTGGATGACGTTGCCCTCATAGCCTCCCCGGATGGTTGCGCTCCTGTCGCTGGTCAAGACGACGGGCACGTCGATCACCAGGTTCTCATGGTAGATGGACCCGGTCAGTCGGATGGTGTCTCCGGGTTCAACCTGAAGGAGCCTTGCGGCGATGGACTCACCCTCGGCCACGGTGTGCTCTACGGCTAATCCAACCGACGGGTTCAGGCCGATCAGCACCACCGTCCCTGCGATTACGCGGACGAATCTGGACCACCTCATTGTGGATTTACATTTTCCAGGTAGGTTCAATCTTCACCTCAATGAAGTAACAAACAACCGGCGCGGGGGGGGGCCGCGCCGACTTTTCCAATATGTCGACTTACCGTCAGCCCTTGAGCCTGCTCAACTCCGAATCCACCATGCTCTTGGCACGAACGCCTGCAACGCCGGTTTTCACAAGTAACTGCCACACCTCTTCGAGGTCGAGGAACAACTTTTTGTCATATTCCCCCGCTGCCATGCGCTCTTTGCACGAATCGTACAGGGTGGTGGCTGCTCCGAGTTGCACCTGGGTGTCCGCCCACTCTTCGTGGAGGACCTCACTGAAGCTGTCGCCGTAATGCTCGAAACCGGCAATGATGTACGTGGCGACAGGGGTGATGATGTTCAGAACCTGGATAACCTCAATGTTCTTGTTGTGGGTTTTGGCGGCCCAGTCGTCCTCAGCGGTGACCTCTTTTGCCTCTGGAACCGCCATCGGTTCCGGGGCCTCCACCTCAATCAGCGGCGCAACGACCTCAGGCTCGGCTTCATACACAACGTCATCGGTAGCCCCACCACATCCGAGCAGAAGCACAGGAATAAGAACCAAAAATGCGAGTTTTTTCATCAGTTCCTCCAAATTACAGCGAACGGTTCATTGATCACGAACCGGTTCGCGCCATATGAACCAGAACCCGGCGAGCAGGAGCGCACCGAATACCAGAAAAAAATAGGTCCCCACCGCCGGGTAAGACCAGACGTCGAATTGACCGACGAGTTTGTAGCCGAACATCGGGGGCATGAAGGGCTCGACCTGAACCGAAGCCCGAGGGTCAAGATTCCTTCCGTAGTAGTGGAGCCTGTACCAGAAACTCCAAACCGAGAACCCTCCAAAATAGAGGGAGACGACGAGGATATCCACGATAGAACGTAAGGTCCCGATCGTGGCGGCCCGAAGGGTGAGAACAATAATCAATCCGATCACCAGGGGAATCCACTTGAGCTCGTTGAAGTCCGCGGGCTCCAGTTCGGCCATGCCGATGTAGTGATTAAGAACATTGATCTCGGTCAGGTCGTTGCCGTCATCACCACCGACGAGGTTGTGCGAATAGACATACAAATCCAAACCTTCCGGGTATTGCTGAGCCACAAAGGTCATGTGCCACAGCGGCACGATAAAGGTCGGTATCAGGGCCAGGGCGGCCAGGAAGATCAAAATCCTGCTTTTCCCGACTACGGGCCGGTGGAGAGAACTGGTGAGCCGTTTCAGAATTCCCGTCATGGGTACCTCGATTCAAGGGAAACGGCCGACCCGAAATGGGCCGGCCGTTGCCTTGGGTTAGCCTTATTTCACAAGCAAATAACCCTGCATTTCCTGGTGCAGAGCACTGCAGAAATTGGTGCAGTAGAAGGCGTAGACTCCCGGCTTATCGGCGGTGAAGGTCACCGTCTTGGTCTCGCCGGGATCGACAACGAGGTTGATGTCGTAATTGTCGATCGCAAAACCGTGAAGTTCGTCACGGGTCTGTTCGATGTTGGTCACGTGCACGATGACCTTGTCACCACGGTTGGCTCGGATGACATCCGGAGCGAAAAAGGAACGTACCGCCATCATCCAGACCTCGACGGTATTGCCCTTTCGTTCGATCCGGGCATCTTCGGCAGCCCAAATGGCGTCAGGACTCTTGTGCCAGTATGGATCGTCCTTCTTATAGACCTCGACCGGGTCCAGCTTGTCCGCCTTGATCATTACGGCGTAGTGTGGTTCCGGTTCGGTGCACGCATCGTAG
>CBDTUG010000117.1:0-5810 GCA_965363555.1 uncultured Thermoanaerobaculia bacterium | reverse complement strand
TCTATCAACTCGAAGATCTTCTCAAGAGGGCCGTGACCGACTCCGAGAGAGGGTTCGGTGGCCGGGGCATCGAGGTCGAGTCCGAAGCCTTCGAGTTGATGGCTCGGACAGCGGCAGGGGATGCCCGTCAGGCGCTCAACCTGTTGGAGATGGCCGTATCAACGATTGAAAAAGGCGAAAATGTTACCGCAAAGGCCGTGGCTTCTGTCGCTCAACGTGCATTGGCGGTCTACGACAAGGGGCGCGAAGAACACCACAATCTGATCTCGGCCCTCCACAAAGCCGTGCGGAACTCCGATGTCGAGGCGGCGCTTTACTGGACTGGCCGAATGCTTCAGGGTGGGGCAGACCCGAGGTATGTCGTCCGGCGGATGTTACGCATGGCTTCTGAAGATATCGGCATGGCTGACCCGCGGGCGCTGGAACAGGTCGTTGCGGCATCAGCAGCCGTCGATCACATGGGCATGCCTGAATGCGAACTGGCGTTGGCCCAGGCTGCCGTCTACCTGGCGTTGGCACCAAAGTCCAACGCCATCTACAAAGCCTACGGCGCCGTCAAAAAAGAGGTGGGCGAACGTCCGAATCTGCAAATACCACTGCAATTGAGGAATGCCCCGACCCAGTTGATGCGCGAGATCGGCTACGGTGAAGGCTACCGTTATGCCCACGACGAGCCCGGCGGCGTGGCGCCGATGGAGAGCCTGCCTGACGACTTGGCCGGCAAGGCTCAGTTCTACCGTCCGACCGATCGCGGGTGGGAGGCGAGGGTCAGGGAGCGGTTGCTGGAGATCGAGAAGCTCCGTAAGCGATAGCGATAGCAGCGCGTAAGAACTGACCTGTGGGAGTTTTCCTTGAGTCTGGGGTCGGCTGGGCCAGCTCCTATCGCTTGGTGCGCTTCGCGCATAACGAGTGCGGATTAGGTGAGTAGATTGAGCTGTTTCATGACACGCCGATAGTCCCGAAATCGTTTTGGTTTCAAAATGGCTCGGACCATCAGGGCTCGTCGGAGTCTTCTCCGGATGGCCGGTAGTTCTTGGGGATGGTGGCGTTCCGCATAACGGAGCAGATTGCCGTAGAAGGCATCGAGGAAAGCCAGATTCCCCAGGCTTCCGACTGACGAACCGCCGATGTGCCGGACTTTGGCTTTCGGCACGACCCGCCAGGCCTCATTCCACGGTACGGAGGGGTCCTTGAGGCGGTCGTGGAGTCGGGCACAGAAGTCAACGTCTTCCCACCAAGCCGGGAAGTAGGAGGGATCGAGGCCTTCGAGTGCATCCCACACCGGTCGGCGGACTAGCCAGGCCGCGGCGGCCGGTTGGGTGACGGTGCCAGGATGTTCGGGACAGCGGTCGAAGGCGGGCCTCCCCGATCGACCCATGCCGAGGTCCCTTCGATTTGGGAGGTCTTTCAGTTGCCACCGGTGTTGGCTGGAGCCGTCGATATTTTCCAGCAGGGGCGCCACGCCGGCCAGTTTGGGCCTGTCCTCAAGACATGCCGCAAGAACCGCCAATGCTGGCCCGCGTACCTCGGTGTCGGGGTTGAGCAGGAAGATATTTTCGGCCGTGGTAACGCTGACGCCGTGATTGGCGGCGCCGGAGAAACCGGGATTCTCGGGCAGGGCTTCGACCTGAACCTCGGGGAAGGTCCGGGTCAGGCGTTCGGCGCCGCCATCGTGCGACCCTGCATCCACAAGGACGATCTCGGAAGGTGCTTTTGGCTCACTGGACAACAAGGAGCGAAGGCAGCGCTCGACCTCAGCGCCACCCTTCCATCGAACGACGACGGCTGCAACGGTCGTCATGCGGGGCCTCTCGCCCAGCCCAGGCCGATCAGTGGCAGGGCCGATCTGATGACGGCAGGCACAAGGGGGCCTCGTGGGCCCTGTCTCAGTGTTGGGAGGGCCTCCACCAATGGCTCGAGCAACTGGTTCCAGGACCAGAAAGGGCGGGCCCTCTGGAGATTGGCCCTGCAGCGCAGCTGCTCTCTCTCGGTCAGAAGCAATTCGAGAGCGGCGGCCGTGCCGTTGATGTCGCCTGGCCGGACGACGCCGCCCCAACCGTGGAGGTGGGCCAAGTCGGAGACTTCGCCACCCTCAGAGAGCAGCAGTGGCACGCCGGCCCACAAGCCGTCCAGTGCCCGGGTTCTGAACGAGAGTGTCGTCTCAGGTCCTGCCCGGTGAAGTGCCGCCAAGAGTGACGTCCGGTTGAGCACCAGGTGTCGCTCGGCATAAGGGATCCACTTGTCCAGGCCAACAACATGGGGCGCCTTGAGGCCTCGGACTTCGGCCATCCGACGGAGGTCCGAGGGACCGAAGGAGGTTGTTGAGGATCCCGGGCGGGCGGCGACAGGGACAACGATACTGATCGGTGCGTTTCCCAGTCGGGCTCTGGCAGCCAGAAGCGTTTCCAGATCGAGCCATGGCCAAACGCCTCCCCACCACAAGACGACGGCATGGTGGGCCGGGACCCCGGGGATTTCGGCCCGTTGGGGAGGTGGCGGTGTTGCGGGAACGCCGAAAGGTGTGTCGAGGATCGGCACCTCCGGGCGGCCGTGTTTAAGCTGTGCGCTCCACCAGTGCATCTGAGCCCTGCCCGCGACCAGGAGGGCGTCGGCACGGGCGGCGACCAGCGGGATTCTCGCAAGAGCTGTGCGCCTTCGCCGCCGGACGGCCTTGGATTGGGGCATTGCGGCCAACTCGGCGGGCAGGGGCGTTACGCCGTCGACGATCAACAAGGACTTCCGGACAAAGGCCAGCGGAGGGAGATTCCACGGGGCGGACACGACGGCATCGGCCCATGACCACCGCGGCCTGAAGATGACATCGGGGCCCGGACCTGGCGCCGTGGATCCAACCGCACCGGCGATGACGACGTCATGTCCGGCACCTTCAAGTGCCCGGCCCAGTTCCCAGGCCCTGAGGGCCGATCCTGCCATCACAGGCCCGAGGTGGTCGTCGGTCAGGACGAGGATCTTCATTGTCGAGGCCCGGCCTCGTGTCCCAATGGGAGGTTTTTCAGTCGTTGCCCGGGCGTCGAGCGCAGCCAGGCCCGAACCTTGATCAATGGGAGGGCGGCGAGGACCGCGGCGGCGACTGGGATGGTTCGAGCGTTGTTTCGGGTCAGAGTTCGAATCGCTCGGATTTCTCCGCAAACCAATCGGGGGAAGGCAATGGCGAAGGCAAGGGGCGTCAGATTGCCGGCCAGGGCGCGCCAGCGGTTGGACAGGATCCACCAGGGATGACGCCAGGTCCTTCGGCCTCCCGACGCCGACCCCAGATGAAGGCAGGGGGCGCCGGGCACCCACGCTGAGCGCAGACCGAGTCTGGTCATTCGCAGGGCGAGGTCGGTGTCTTCGTGATAGCAGTCGAAGGACTCGTCGAGCAGGCATCCGTCCTGCAACCTGACGGCATCGAGGGCTTCTGAACGAAAGAGGGCCGCTGTGGCCGAAACGCCAAGACGATCCTCCAGGTTGCGGCCGCTGTCATCAGCCGTTGCGCCGCGTTCCACCTGGATGGGTAGCCCGAGGCGATCAATGCCTAAACCGCGACCGTCGACTCTTGATGGATCCTCGGCGTCGATGACAGTCCCCTGAACGGCCGCGAGATCATCATGGTTCTTCAGGGAAGAAACCAGAGTGCCGAGCCACTGAGGCGAGGGTTCCGCGTCGTCGTTGAGCAGGGCGATGAACTCAGTGTCGTTCGATATTTCCTGGAGCCCCCGGTTGATGGCGGCAGCAAAACCCAACCGGCGTTGGCAGAGAACTGTTGTCACCTCGGGGTCGCTCCCAGGTGCCGGGGAACCGCCGGAGAGCACGATAATCACATGATCAGGTCTCAGATTTTGGCGCGATAGTGCGGCCAGGCAACCTTTCAGGCTGGGTGCGCCCAGAGACGGGATGACGACCGCGACGCGTTCGGACATGATTGCAGTATAGGGAAGATCGGGCCCGTGTCGAAATTTGTTGTGAGGAGCAATTCGTCGGCCTGTGGCTGGGGGATACCTCGGCCGGCGGTCATTTCCGAAAGCCTCAGGCAGACGAATTGCTATTGGGGAGCGGGACGGGTGTGCGACTATTCCATAATGGCAACATGGATCATTGGAGACGTGCACGGCTGCATCGGTACCTTAAAGCGGCTGCTGAAGCGCATTGCTTTTGACCCAGGACGGGATCGAGTGATCCAGGTCGGGGATCTTGCCAACAAGGGGCCGGGCACGCTGGAGGTCCTCAGGTGGGCCAAGGATCTTGGCGACCGGTTTCGCATGGTGTTGGGCAATCATGATCTCCACCTCCTGGCCAGGGCCGCGGGTCGAACGCGGCGAAAGGAAGACACCCTGGATCTGGTGTTGCACGCGCCGGATCGAGATGCCCTGCTTCAATGGTTGGCCTTACAGCCTTTGATCTTGAGGATGGGGGAGACTGTGATCGTTCACGCCGGGTTCATGCCCTCGTGGAGCCTGGCGGAAGCGGAGAAAATGGCCCGGGAATGCGAGACGGTGCTGCGCAGCGGAGGGATCGGTGATCTCTACGCCCGCCGAAAGATTGTCTGGTCTCCCGACCTCGAGGGTCTCGAACAGACCGCCGCTGCTCTTGGGGTTTTGACCCGAATTCGGACCGTTCGACCCGATGGGCGACCCCTCTTTGGTTACTGGGGTCCAAAGGAGGGCGCCCCGAAAAAGGCAAAGCCGTGGTTTGAAAACTCCACCATCGTTGACGAGGGTTGCACTACCGTGTTTGGCCATTGGGCCACGCTAGGTGTGTTTCACGGTCCTGGGGCCATCTGTCTGGACTCCGGTTGCGTCTACGGAGGGTCACTCAGTGCCATGAGACTCGAGGACGGGTGGATTGTGGATGTCGGATTGAGGGACGAGGATCGGATGTTAAAAATTTAAAGGGGACGCTACCGGACATTTTTTTCGTCGGTGGAGACCGCCCCGTGACTTCCGTCATCAGAGGGACCGTTGCCGTCCTCATGACGAGGTGAAAATGGATGGACAGGAGGCACGAGGCAAAGAGAGTCCAGCCATCTCGTCTCTTTATCTCTCGAACGATCTCTAGAAACGTGGTCGCCTCGTCAGGGTCAGAGAAGATCGACTCACCGCTGGCGACGCGATTGTAGACGTGGTAAATCCCGCCCGCGACTTCGATCCTCGGCCTGCGTGCCATGCTCTTTCTCCGAAGAGAATTCTATGCCAATTTCCCAAAGCCACCGACATTTCCCCTTCCATATTGCCGGGAGCTTGGGGAACCCAGTTCATCCCCGCCGCAGCTCGTAATGCTGGGGCCGCGGGTACTTTTTGGCAAACAACAGTCTGGGCATTTCAAGACGAAGTCGACATGGCGACGCTGGTTCTGCGGGCCGGTAACAGTGAGAGACCGGCAATTCAGAACGAAGCCCAGCGTTTGACCTTGGCTCGGGGCCAGGTTGTCCGCATCGACGATGTGCTCTCATTGTTTCCTGACATCTCGCCGCCGGCCGCTTCGTTCTATTTATGGGTTGGCGTCGAAAGTGATCAGGCTATCGTCACCAGCCGAACCTTTACGGCTTCTCCTGGAGGGGCCGCAGGAACCCTGGGCCAAGGAATCCAGGCTGTCGAATTGAGCGATCTCCCGCCGGCAGGAACAAGCCATGTTGTGCCGTTATCGCCCGACAACGATCGAGTTCGCTCCAATATCGGTGTCGTCAACGCCGATGAAACGGAGACCGGCTTTGTATTGCGGATTCGTTCGGAAACCGGAGAGATTCTCGGCGAGTTGAGTTTTGATCTTCCAGCCGCTTCATGGCGTCAATTCAACGGTGTGTTTGCAAGTCT
>CBDTUG010000116.1:0-5818 GCA_965363555.1 uncultured Thermoanaerobaculia bacterium | reverse complement strand
TTCTCACCTCGGGGTGCTCCAGCCCACGCTGGTCGCTTCGCGACCTCCACGGCTTCGCCGTGTTTGCCCTCCGGCAAAGCGCGATGTCCCTACGTACTGTCAAGTACAAGCCGCGCCCCTCGGATCGAAAACCCCACTGGGCACGGCACCTCGACGCCCTCGCGACGAAAACCGGTGAGAAGTGCGGGCTAGGGTCCCTCGTCGTCCATGGCCCAGAAAAAGGTTGACTGACTGAGGTCGATGAACTCCTCCTGGAAAGCTTGAATTTTCAAGAGACCTTCCTGGAAAGCGGGATCCTCCGCAAGTTGGCGGAGTTGGCCGGCACTCGCGAAGTATCCCTCAAGCATGGCGTCGTAGGGTTGACGTGTGCCCCGATCCACCATGACGCGAAGGTTGTCCTCGACGGCCAGGGCGGTGCTGAAGTCGACTCGAGTGGAGCCGAATTTCCTAAGGAAGGTGTCCACGAGCTTGCGGTACTCAGCCCAGTACTGGCGGAATTCGTAGAGTTCGATATCCGGTTGGCCTTTGATGCACTGAACGAATTTGAGCATGGGACCTCCTGTCGATAGGCTCAGAATGAGTAGATCAATCGGGCAGAGTAATTGGTGTATGGCACCGAACCCCCGGCTTGGTCGACCTCAATGTCGAAATCGCTGTACATCGCCTCGAGCTTGAATTTGGAAAGTTTAACCCCAATTCCAGCACTCCACGACACCGCAGAATCGGATCCCTTGTAGTCCGGCACTTTGGCGCTGACGTTGGCATAGCCCACCCGCGCCATGGCATAGACCGGTCCGAGGAAATGGATTCTCCCGATGCCGTAGAACAGGTGGTATTCGATATCGGTCACAAGGCCGTCGGTGTCCTGCGGGAATCCGTACTCGTAGCCGACACCGAGCTTGACGATCGGGATTTCGAACATCAGCTCCAGCCCAAGGGTGAAACTATCATCTGTGTTGAGGTCGAGGTCTGAGATATCGCCGTTGAACTGCGCTCCTGCGGCGATGCCGAAATCAAAGCCCACCGCACTCGCAGGTGCGGCTACAACACAGAGGATCAGGATCAAGGCTGAAGGGACAACAAAACGCATGGGCAACTCCCTTTTTGACTTCTATTGAGAATACCATGCTGTTTACTGAAACCTCCGGGGCCTCCGATCGGTATCATGGTGAGGAGGGCAGTCATGAACAGAGGTACGGCGATTGGAATTGCCCTGATACTGCTGCTCGGCATTAACGGTGTGGCTTCGGCGAATGATCCTGAGCTTCTCGAGGTTGCCCAACGGGATTCGGGCCCGAGGGAGCCGGCAGGTCGGGTCGGACTGACCCCCTACGACGGCATCTCGGAGGCCTCGATTTTCGAAAACCTGGAGGACCTGACGTTGATCCGACCTTTCGCCGGATGGCGGAATTCGGCCAGCGAAGGCGAAAAACAGGCCATGGATCTGGTCCAGGCGCGCCTCGAGGGTATGAGGAATCTGGTGTCTCGAGGTCTGGAGATCGAAAGGCAGTCGTTCCACACCTTTTCGGGGACCAGTTTTCGGGATACTCGAGTCGAGTTGGTCATCAACGGCGTTGCCATTGAGGTTCCCGCGTTCGGTATCTCGGGGCACAGGGATGATCTGAACCGGGCGTTGCTCTTCGACTCCGACGGCGTGCCCAACGACAACGAACCCGATCCCGTGGTTGTCGAAGGCCCGCCGATCGTCGTTCAAACCGCAGCAGATTTGCAGTCGTTGTCGGGCCTCGAAGGGCAGATCATCATTGTTGATTTCTCTCTGATCGATTGGTCGATTCTAGGATGGGAGCTGGCATGGACTCGGGCTCGGACAATCCTGGACCTCAACCCAAGCGGTATCGTGCCTGTGACGACGTTTTCGAATCGAAACGGGGAGAGTCACGGGACCTTCGCCGGCGATCTGCCGGTTTGGTCTGCATTCGACGACACCTTGCCGCCGATTCTGACCGTTCGCCTCGAGGATCTTGATGTGGCGGAAATCTTGGACTGGGGTGATTTCGGCCGGGTCGAGTCGGTGTGTATGACCTGGGACATGGACGTTTTCTCGCCGGGGATCTCCGAAAATCTAATGGCCAGGATTCCCGGGGTCGATCACTCGCAGGCAGTGATCATCGGCGCCCACCTTGACTCGCCCAATACTCCGGGAGCGATCGACGACGGCAGCGGATCGGTCGTTGTCCTCGAAGTGGCCCAGGCGCTTGAGGTTGCCAAGGCAATTCCAGCGGTTGATCTCTACCTCGTTTGGTATGGCAGCCACGAGCGTGGGCTCTACGGGTCGTCCCACTTCATTGCCAACCATCAGGATCTGTTGGATCGCACCCTGGCAGTGCTGCAGGTTGATTGTCTCAGTGTCCCGCTCGACGGCATCAATCCCTACCTCAACTTGGAGACGTGGTCCTATGGACGATTCGGAAATGACCAAATCCTGTGGCCCGATTACCTGGCCGGGTTGGCCGACTCGGTGGGTGTCAACGCCAATCCCCTGGATTATTTTGGGCTGGTTTCCGACAACACCAATTACAGCGCCTGGGACATTCCCAATGCCAATTTGATCTTCTTTGATCCCACCAACCCGACCGAGGTGCACTACGCGGGTCACATGCATGATCCCTATGAAACCGCTGAACTGGCCCGCACCGAAGCGGGCACGATGGTCGACATGGCGATGATCGCTGTTGCTGCGGCGATGGAAACTGGTCGGGAGGATCCCCCATTGAGGGTCACGCCGGCGCCGGATCGCCGGGCCGTCTTCGTAGCCAGTCACACCGAGAGCGCTCACATGACGCCGACACACTTCATCGAGTTTGGGATGGCGTTGGCCTGGGAGGGATTCGACGTCGATATGGTCCCCTTTGGGCGGAATGTGACCGCTGCAGATCTCGAGGGCGCCGATCTGGTCGTCGTACTCCCGGTCCACGACTATCCCAGTGCGGGCGCCGATGTTGGTATTTATGACGAGGCCTTCACCGAGGCGGAGATCGATGCGCTGGAGGCTTATGCCAGGGCGGGCGGATTCCTGGTGCTGACCAACAGCGCCAACCGCCTCAAGTACTACAACTACGTCTACGAAGCCAATGAGGATTGGGCGGATCTCAACCCCCTTGCCGATCGATTCAACATTGAGTTCCATTCAGGGGCAATGATGGGAGCGGAGGCCGCCGTATCGATGGTTCACCCACTGGTCAGCGGTGTCGACACGATCGCGATGGCGCCCGACAATGGCGTTTCAATGAACCATAGTAGCGGCCGGGTGCTGGCTCGTTTGCATGGAGAAACGGCCATTTTGCTGCGCACCGTTGACAACGGCGAGGTCTTGGTACTGGCCGATCTGGGCATGTTGAGCAACAACGGCGGCGTGCCCGAAAACCTGAGGTTCTGGAGAAACCTGGCCGAGTACGCCAGGGATTAGCCCGCTGAAATTAAAAAACCCCCACCGATATCGGCGGGGGTTGGTCGGTAGTTAAGTTGTTGTTTCCCTACTGGAGAGACAAAAGATCCAGGCCGCAGGTCACAATTTGAAGCCTGAAGCCTGCCTCTTTCTACCCTACGCCTTCGACTGATAATGCTCCATCAAAATCTTGGCGACCTCGGGTCGGGCGAATTCTTCCGGCAGGGCCTCTCCGTTTGAGAGCATGTCCCGGACCTTGGTTCCCGAGAGAAAGACGAAGTCCTTGGGCGTGTGGCCCTCGGGGGCCTCGTTCATCATGATCACCTTGCCGAGCATTGTCGAAAAGGCCGTGTGATCGGCCTCGAAGATCGAGAGTTCGAGTGCGCCTTCGGGAACCTGGTCACGGAAGATCGCCTGTGCGTCGAAGGGGCCGTAGTAGTCGCCGACGCCGGCGTGGTCACGGCCGACGATCAGGTGCGTGGCGCCCATGTTCTGCCGGAAGACGGCGTGGAGAACGGCCTCGCGGGGACCGGCGTAGAGCATGTCGAACCCGTAACCAGTGACCTCAACGCTGTTGGGCGGGAAGTAGAGGTTGACCATCGTGCGGATCGAGGCGTCACGAACGTCTGCGGGAATGTCGCCGGCCTTGAGTTTGCCGAGCAGCATGTGAATGATCGCACCGTCGGCGCCTTCACGCTCCATCGCCATGCGAACCAGTTCTTCGTGGGCCCGGTGCATCGGGTTGCGTGTCTGGAAAGCGACGATCTTCGACCAGCCACTGGCTGCGATGAGTTCCCGGATCTGAACTGCCGTACGGAAGGTCTCGGGGAAGTCGGTCTCGAAGTAGGAGAAATTGAGCACCTCGATCGGACCCGAAAGCAGCACGGCGCCCGAGGAGTTGAAGGCGCTGACGCCGGGATGATTTTCGTCGGTCGTGCCGAAGACCTTGGAGGTCATCAGTTCCATCTGTTCCGGAGTGGCCGTTTCGATCGCTTCGACGGTCTGAATTGCCAGAACGGGGTTCCCCTCGACGTTGGGGTCTTTGAGGGCAATCTTCGTGCCGGCCGTGATGCCGTCGGCATCAGGAACGACGTTGAGCACCGGCACCGGCCAGAAAAGACCGTCTTTGGTGTGCATGGTCTCTGCGACACTCAGGGCATCGGCAAGGCCCATGTAGCCCGACAACGGGTTGAAGTAACCCGCGCCCATCATCACGGCATTTGCCGCGGCGGCGGAAGAAATGGCGATCGAAGGAAGGCCGTTGGCCTCGGCGATCAGTTCGGCGCGACGAGTGTCGTCGGCGACGTAAAGGGGTTTGAGTTCTGTGGATCCATGGGGCTTGATCATCGGTGGTTTCTCCTTGCCGGTTGGTGACCCGAGTTGGGGCCGTTGAGGGTGCCGCCGGGCATCGGAGCGCGGCGAGCGGCGGAGAGTGTACGCCAGGTTTGCCATTTGGCCAAGGGGCCGCGTGTAGAATGTCGTACTGTGATGGATAATCGCCTTACTGAGCCGGCCACTCCACAGGACCCCCTGGAGGGTACGGGAGGAAGATTTCGAGAGCACCGCATCGAGGTGGAGGACGGCGTGGGCCTCAGGGCCTTCGAGTGGTCAGGGCAGGAGCAGGTGATGCCGCCGGTGTTATTGGTTGCCGGTTGGATCACGATTGTCGACAGCTGGGCGCCGGTGATCGCCAAGATGGCGGAGACCCGACGGGTCGTCTACCTCGAGAGTCGAGAAAAGGCCTCGGCCGCAATCCGCTCGGAAGCGATGCTCAAGGGCAGCTTCAGCGTCGAATGCCTCGGCCGAGACATCGCGACTGTTGCTGCAGGTGTTGGGTTGAAAATCGAAGATACCGTTTTGGTTGGCAGTTCCCTGGGTGCCAACGCGATTTTTGAGGCGCTGAAACAGGGTCCCCGCTGTCGGGCGGCCTTTCTGATTGGGCCGAACGCGGAGTTTGCCTTTCCCATGTGGTCGAGAGTCTTGATGCGACTTCCGGCGGCAGCTTATGGTCCGTTGGTTCCAGTTGTTTTATGGTACCTGCGCCATTTCCGGCTTGATGTGCAAGCTGAACCGGAACAGTACAAGAGGTATTGCAGAACGGCGGCAGGTGCGGATTTCAAGCGTCTGAAGCTTTCGGCTTTGGCGTTGGGGGGCTATCGGGTGATCGAAGACTTCGGAAATATTATCGACCCGGTAGCTGTGGCCTTTGCATCCAGCGATCGTCTGCACGGTGAAGCCAACGCGCGGCTCTTGGCGGAGGCTTTGCCTCGGGGGACTGCATTGCCATGCCCTTCGAACGCATTTCTTCACCGGCCTGATGTCGTCGACGAGATCGATCGATATGTGAGGATGGTGTCATGAAGATAACAATGATGATGGTGGTTTTACTGGTTGCGGGGTCGGTGAGTGCCG
>CBDTUG010000115.1:0-5826 GCA_965363555.1 uncultured Thermoanaerobaculia bacterium | reverse complement strand
CGATCTCGAGAGGATTCTTGAGTTCCAGGCCGAGATAGGTCGTTGTGAGATCCATAATAGCTCCCTTCAGTTGCTTTCGCCGGTCGAGCCGGAGTCGAATTTCAAGGATGCGAGCTGCTTGTAGACGTCAAACCGCGCCTGAACCGCTCGTTGGGCCTTGACCATCAACTCACGGGCTCGCTCGGGATCACTCTTCGTCAGCATGCGGAAGCGGTTCTCGGTCATGGCGAACTTCTCAAAGGAAATGGTCGGCGCCTTGGAGTCCAGCTTCAGCGGATTCTCACCGAGCACAGCTCGGCGGGGATCGAAGCGATAAAGCGGCCAGGCGCCGGAATCGACGATCGCCTGCTGGTGCTCCAGGGCGTCACCGATCGGGAAGCCGTGAGCAATGCAGTGGGAGTAGGCGATGATCAGCGAGGGTCCCGGATAGGACTCCGCTTCCTGGAATGCCTGAATCGTCTGCCGGTCCTTGGAACCGAAGGCAACCTGCGCGACGTAAACGTGACCGTAGGCCATCGCCATCAGGCCCAGATCCTTTTTCTCGATACCTTTGCCGGCAGTCGCAAATTTTGCGGTAGCGCCCATCGGCGTCGCCTTGGAAGCCTGGCCGCCGGTGTTGGAGTAGACCCCGGTGTCCAGAACCAGGATGTTGAGGTCCCGTCCGATGCCGAGCACGTGGTCCAAGCCGCCGTATCCGATGTCATACGCCCAGCCGTCACCGCCGACTGCCCAGACGCTTTTCTTGACCAGGTAGTCTGCGACCAGGGCCAAGCGTTTGGCTTCGGGGCTCTCGATGGATCGGATCGAATCCCTGAGTTGCACAACCCGTTCCCTCTGGGCGGCAATGCCGGCCTCATCGCCCATGTCGGCGTCGAGCAGAGCACCGACCAGGCTATCCCCAATATCGGCCGAGAGGTTTTTGAGCAAGTGTTCCGCGTGGACCCGTGTCTGGTCAACCGCCAGGCGGAAACCCAGGCCGAATTCGGCATTGTCCTCAAACAACGAGTTGGACCAGGCCGGCCCCCGCCCATCTTCATTGGCGCAGTAGGGAGTTGTCGGCAAATTGCCGCCATAAATCGACGAACACCCAGTGGCGTTCGCGATCAACGCCCTGTCGCCGAAGAGTTGGGTTAAAAGTTTGACATAGGGCGTCTCGCCGCAACCCTCGCAGGCGCCGGAATACTCAAACAGGGGTTGTAAGAACTGTGAGCCCTTGACGTCGATCTTGACCTTTGTTCGGTCGACCTCCGGAAGGGAGAGGAAGAAATCGTAGTTGATGCGTTCCTGTTCCCGGAGGGGCATCTGCGGCACCATGTCCAGGGCCTTGTGGCGCGGGTTGCTCTTGTCCTTGGCCGGGCAGACCTTGACGCACAAGGTACAGCCCGTGCAGTCCTCCGGGGCCACCTGAATGGTGTACTTGGCGCCAGGGAAGTCCTTGGCCTTGAAGTCGACTGCTTTGTAAGTGTCCGGGGCGCCGTCGAGTTGGTCCGGATCGTAGACCTTGGCGCGGATGGCGGCGTGGGGGCAAACCAGCACGCACTTGTTGCACTGGATGCACAGATCTTCGTCCCAGATCGGGATATCGATGGCGATGTTGCGCTTTTCCCATTGGGTCGTGCTCAACGGCCATGTGCCGTCCGGCGGGAAAGCCGAGACCGGCAGCATGTCGCCCTTGTTCGCCAGCATCACGGCATTGACCCTCTTGACCAGATCCGGCGCATCGTCGGAGACGATCGGCGGGCGGCGCCTGTCGGTCGAAACCGCTGCGGGGACATCGATCTGATTCAGATTGGCCAGGGTCGCGTCGACCGCCCGATAGTTGAGTTCGACGATCTCATCACCCTTGACGCCGTAGGTCTTCTTGATCGCGCCCTTGATCTTGGCGATGGCCTCCTCGCGGGGCAGGATTCCGGAGATCGCGAAGAAACAGGTCTGCATGATCGTATTTGTCCGCCGGCCCATGCCGCTGTCCTGCGCGACCGTTGTAGCATCGATGCAGTAGACCTTGAGCTCTCTCTCGATGATCGCTTCCTGCACTTCCAGAGGAAACCGGTTCCAGGTTTCTTCCGGCGTGAAGGGTGAGTTGACCAGGAAGGTCGCACCGGGCTCTGCGTACTCTAAGACGTCGTATTTATCGAGGAAAACCCACTGGTGGCAAGCGACGAAGTTGGCCTTCTTGACCAAATAGGTCGAGCGGATCGGCCTGGGACCGAAACGCAGGTGGGAGATAGTGATGGCGCCGGCCTTCTTCGAGTCGTAGACGAAGTAGCCCTGGGCGAAGTTGTCGGTCTCTTCACCGATGATCTTGATCGAATTCTTGTTGGCGCCGACAGTACCGTCGGATCCAAGCCCGAAGAAGACGCCTCGGAAGACGTCGTCCGGAGCGATGTCGAAGTCATCGTCCACGGCCAAAGACGTATGAGAGATGTCGTCAACGATACCGACCGTGAAGTGGTTCTTGGGAGAGTCGGCAGCCAGGTTGTCGAAGATGGCCTTGACCATGGGCGCGTTGAATTCCTTCGACGACAGACCGTAGCGTCCACCGAACAGCCGTGGTTCGGTCTCGAAAGGCGATCGTCCTTCGGTCCGGGCCTCGTTAACGACGGTGATGACGTCGATGTACATCGGATCGCCGACGCACCCTGGCTCCTTGGTCCGGTCCATGACAGCAATCGCCTTGGTGGTAGGGGGCAGGGCCGCAAGGAAGGCCTCGGCAGCAAAGGGCCGGTACATCCGGACTTTGAGAACGCCGACCTTCTCGCCGCGCTCGATCATCCAGTCGACCATCTCGTGAACGGCCTCGGCACCGGAACCCATGATCACAATCACGCGCTCGGCGTCTGCGGCGCCGACGTACTCATACGGCTGATATTCCCTGCCGACAACCTTGGCAAAATCATCCATTGCCTGCTGCACATGGCCTGGGCAGGCCTCGTAGTAGGGGTTGATCGCTTCACGTGCCTGGAAGAAGGTGTCGGGGTTCTGAGCCGTACCGCGGATCACCGGCCGGTCCGGCGTCAAGGCCCGCTCGCGGTGGGCGTGGATCTGTTCTTCGTTCATCAGTTCCCGCAATTGATCGTCAGTGATCAGCTGAACCTTGGAGACCTCGTGAGAGGTGCGGAACCCGTCGAAGAAATGAATGAAGGGAATTCTCGAGGCCAAAGCCGCCATCTGAGCGATGCATGCCATGTCGTGGGCTTCTTGAACCGCGTTCGACGACAGCATGCCCCACCCCGTCTGGCGACAGGCATTGATGTCCGAATGGTCGCCGAAGATCGACAGGGCGTGGGTCGCAATGGTTCGAGCCGACACGTGGAAGACTGTTGACGTCAGTTCGCCGGCAATCTTATACATGTTGGGAATCATCAGGAGAAGACCCTGAGATGCCGTAAAGGTCGTCGTCAAAGCCCCGGCCTGTAGGGCGCCGTGCACCGCACCTGAGGCGCCGCCCTCGGACTGCATCTCGATGACATCAGGGATGCTACCCCAGATATTTTTTTGGCCCTTGGCCGACCACTCGTCGGCAAACTCGCCCATGTTGGACGAGGGGGTGATGGGGTAGATGGCACAGACCTCGTTGATGCGGTGAGCGACAGAGGCAGTCGCCTCGTTGCCGTCGATCATGATCATTTTTGATTCAGCCATGGGGGTTCCTCCGGGGATCTCTGCGGCGATCTGCCGCGAGATGTACGAGAGTGGACTCCGCGGTCCTGCGCGGTCTCGCGGGGCGGAGCATACTCCCCAACGGAGTGACTGGCAAGGTGGGTCGGGAGTTGTCTCAATCCTCGCACGATTGAGGCGGCTTGATGCGGGCTTCAGGCTTCAAACAATAAACTGCAACCTGTGACCTGCAACCTGTGACCTGATAGCCATTATTGAAGTTGTTGGCCGATCATTGATTCAGATATCGCCACAGGCCGTGCGGCACACTAATTATTCACAGAACGCCGCTTTCCAAGCCAGATATTGAGGGGATTGTTGCGGGAAAAGAAGGGCACGACGGGCGGTTTCCGACGCCCGATCGATTCCAGGATCAGATGCAGCCGTTTATTCCGACGGTCCAGACGGAGGCCGGAATTGAGCGTCTCGACGGCTTTGGCACGATCGTCACGCTCGAGGTAGACCATCGCCAGATTGGCCCTGTGGTCAGGATCAAGAGGGTTGGCCCGCAGGGAGATATTGCAGTACTTCACACCGTCGGCGTATTTTCTGCGGACCTTGGCAACACAGTAACCATAATATGAAAAGGCTGCGGCAGCGGCCCTTCGGTCGTTGATCGTTCCCCCGGATAGCGGTGTCAGGAAGGTTTCGAAAATTGTCAGAGCTTCGGTAGGGTTGAGTTGCCTGGTGAGTTGAACTGCCTCGGCAACGGCTTCCTGGGCCTGAATGTTGTCCGGCGATGAATTATTCATTCCAGAAGTGTACCTTAACCCGGTTTCTCCGGATGCTTTCAGCTATCAGCTGTGAGTAGTCAGTTCAGGCGGTTGCATGCCTCGTAGAGGAGACCACGTTGATCGAGGATGATGAACCTGAGACCCAGAACACATTTGTTTTCTTGTAAATATCGTTGATCGGATGTAGATTTCTCCGACCTGCCGGCCGCCACCGATGCGATCGACCAGGAGGAGGTTTCATGCCAACACTGCTCGAGATTAAAGAAATTGCCCCGGCGTTCAAACAGTATCTCGTTGAAACGCCCGAGATTGCGCGCAAGCATCAAGCTGGACAGTTCGTCATCATTCTGTTGCACGATCACGGGGAACGCATTCCTTTGACGATCGCCGACTCCGATGCCGAGGCCGGTACCATCACCCTGGTGGTTCAAGAGGTCGGAAAATCGACGATGGAAATGGGGTTGCTGTCCGAAGGCGATCACATCGAGGTTGTCGGCCCGTTGGGCACGCCGACCCACATCGAGAATTTCGGAACCTGTGTCTGCGTCGGGGGCGGCGCCGGCATCGCGCCCTTGCTGCCGATCGCCCGGGTGATGAAAGCGGCCGGCAACGAGGTGATTTCTATCCTTGGCGGACGCACCAAGGAGTTGGTGATCCTTCAGGACGAAATGACTGAGGCATCCACAGAGATGATCTTCACGACCGATGACGGATCATTCGGAGCGAAAGGCTTTGTCACCAACGCGTTGGAAAAATTAATCGAAGAGCGGGGGAAACCGGACATTGTCGTCGCAATCGGTCCGGCAATCATGATGAAGGCTGTCGCCGACATGACACGTCCCCTTGAAATTTCGACTGTCGTTTCCCTGAATACGATCATGATCGACGGCACGGGAATGTGCGGCGGGTGCAGAGTGTCTGTCGGGGGCGACAGCAAGTTCGTTTGTGTCGACGGCCCGGAATTTGATGCACATACCGTAGATTTCGACCTGATGATGAAACGCCAAAGCACCTTTCTTCCGGAAGAGCAGGCCGCGCGTCTGCGATTCCTGGAAGACCATGAATGCAAAGCAACCAAGGGCACGGAGGTCAAGTGATGGGCCGTGAACTGACGAAGAAAGAGCGGATGGAACTGCCCCGGCAGTCGATGCCCACCCAGGATCCGATGGATCGCATCAAGAATTTCAACGAAGTTGCTCTTGGGTTGACGGCTGAAATGGCCATCACCGAGGCCGAGCGATGCCTCGAATGCAAAAAACCTCGTTGCGTCGACGGCTGCCCGGTGGGCATCGACATCCCTGCCTTCATCCACGAGATGCAGGAGGGTGATTTCGAAAAGGCGCTGGCCATCATCAAAAAGGCCAATACCCTGCCGGCCATCTGCGGACGCGTCTGTCCGCAGGAAGACCAGTGCGAACAGGTATGCGTCGTC
>CBDTUG010000114.1:0-5831 GCA_965363555.1 uncultured Thermoanaerobaculia bacterium | reverse complement strand
AACTCGCCCTCCTCGACGTACCGCAAGTATGCCTGCGTCGGTCGAGCCGCGAAAAATCCTGCATGGCACAGCGACTCGGGCGTCTCGCCACGAAAATCGGTGAGAAATGCGGGCTAGTGTTCTGCAACCCCGGCCTTCGGGTCCGCCTGTCGGCGTCTCCGCTCGGTGCATGTCCCTCAAGGGCAGCAGGGTTGAAAACTTGGTCAGTTATGAGACTCATTGTCCCGAAAACCCGAAACGGAATGCTAGGGTCGAGCAATGAAACACCGCAGTCTTCATTCCTCAATGTATTCAGCCGCATTTGTCCTGGCGGTGATAGTCCTGATCGTCCCCATTTTTGGGGCTGCCGATGGCGACCCGCAGGTATTGCAGGTCCATGGGTCCAAGGCGCATCTTGAAGGCGATACCTGCATCAACGATCCTCATGTTCAGGAGCTCTTGCCGGAGGCGTTGGAGCCCGATCAGGGCAGCCAGTGCCGGACCTGCCACTCCCAGTTGGAGAATGGGACGGAGAATATGGGTTTCGACCTGGACTGTACCTGGTGCCACCAGGGTGATCGTGACGCGACGACGATGGAAGCGGCCCACGTTCAACCAACTCTGCCTGTGATCAACGATGCAACCACACTCCCGCTGGATTACGATCTGGACTATCAGCGGTTCGTCAATCCAACCAATCTCAGGGTGGTCGATAACGTCTGTCTGTGTCACTTCAGTCAGATGGACCAGTTGCCGAAGGCCTTGATGGCGACTGCGGCCGGCCATTATGCCGGTGGCCTCTACCTCAATGGTGTTGTCGATACCAAGACGCCAATCTACGGCACCTTTGCTGTCGAAGACATCGATGGGGATGTTCCGGTCGACGAAGGTGCGGTGGCCAGCCTCGTGGATTTGATCACCTACGACCCCAGCGGGGATCCGCAGGAATATGCGACCCACTTCGCAGCGGTGCCGGGACAGGCCTGCGCTCGATGCCATCTGTGGTCTCGCGGCAAGGGCTATCGGGGCGCCGTGGACAAGAATGGTACCTACCGGGCAGATGGTTGTGTCGCTTGCCATATGGTCTACTCGGACGAGGGGCGATCCGAAAGCGCCGACGTTTCGATCGACCATAATGAGCAGGGCCACCCGATGGTCCATACGCTCACCAAAGCCGTACCGACGTCGCAATGTCTGCACTGCCACCACCGTGGGGCCAGGATCGGTCTGAGTTTCACCGGACGGGCCCAGATGCCGCCACGTCTGCCATCGGGCCCGGGCGTTCCGGGAACGACCGATGAGCTCTTCAATGAGAACTACCATCAGTCCGACCCGGAGGCCAACCCTCCGGATATCCACCACGAACGGGGGTTGAACTGCATTGACTGCCACGTTCAGGCGTCGATCATGGGTGACGGCAACATATTCGGCCACATGGATCAGGCGACTCGGGTCGAGTGCCGGACGTGCCACGGTATGCCGGATGTTGAGGGCGCCTTCATCGACAACGACGGGAACCCGCTGTTGAACGCCGACCTCGGGGGACCGGAACCGGTGCTCAACTCAAAAGTTGATGGAAGCGCCCATATCGTCCCGCAGGTGCAAGCCATCGTCGACCCGGTTTCGCCGGCCTTCAACCAACGGGCCGCGGTGGCTATGGATGCCAACCACCTCAAAGTCGAGGGTGGCCTGGAGTGCTACGCCTGTCATGCGGCGTGGGTGCCCAACTGCTTCGGCTGCCACTTCGAGCGTGACGAGCGGGTGATGGGACAGAACCTGGTGACCGGTTTGTGGGAGACCGGGAAGGTGACGACCAACAACAAGGTCTTCGAGGCCTTTCGGGCTTTCTTCATCGGCCCCAACAAGGAGGGCAGGTTGGCGCCGTACATCATCGGCTGTGATCCGATCGCCGACGTGACAGCGCCGGACGGTTCGAAGATCCTGGACTTCAAAATGCCGGAGACCGTCAACGCCAAGAGCGGTCTAGCTCTCCAGCCTGTGCAGCCTCACACAGTGCGCTCTGTCGGTGAGGTTCGCCAGTGTGTTGAGTGCCATCGATCGCCGCCGGCCCTGGGGCTGGGTACGGGCAACTACGCGGTGGCTCGGAAGCATGCTTATGCTGCAGCGACCGACGGCATCCGGGTGTTTGATCGCTGGTCTGATCCTTCGAACCCCTCGCCTTTGGGCACTCTGGCGATCGCTGACCCTCAGGGCCTGGCGGTCATCCCCGATATCATCGAGGGCACGGCGGACTGGCTGATCGCCGCGTCGAGAACTGATGGTCTTTCGATATTCGATCTCCGAGCGGGCCTGCCGAGTGCTCCGGCGGCCACCGTTCCCGGCATCACTGCGATCGACGTCAGCTACGCGGCCAGGTACCTCTATGTCGTTGACGAGGCGTTCGGCCTTCGGATCTTCGACCTCGAAACCCCAGTGGCTCCGGTCGAGGTGGCATCGTTGGCCATCCCGGGCGCCGTCAGGGCCGTACCGTGGGGAATTCACCTCTTCATTCCTGCGGGTCTGAATGGGCTGGTGATCGTCGACATCGCCGATCACCTCAATCCGGCTGTCGTTGCGACCGTAGGGGATATCCAGGCGGAAGATGTCGTGCTCTACGCCCACTATCAGATGGGTTCGGACTTTGCGGCAAGGGCTTATGTTGCAGACCCGTCGTGGGGTGTGCGCGTGATTGATCTTCTGCCTGATGTTTCTCAGGCACGTCTGCGAAGGGGATTCGAGTTGCCGGATGCACGAGGGTTGGACACCTATTCGCGCTACGTCCCGGCTCAAGGGTCGACGCCATCGCGGGAGCATGATTATCTCTACGTCGCTGCGGGCATTTCAGGTCTGCAGATATTGGACATCACTCGGCCCAATCAGATCGTGGCGGCCGCAGCGCTGACCAACATTGGCGGTGAGGTTGTTCATGTCAATATCGCCAGTCAGTTGGCGCCTCCAGGCGTTGATGACTACGCGGTGCTGGCCAATAGCTCCGAGGGCCTGCAACTGGTTGATGTCACCGATCCAACAGCGCCGGTTCTCGTCGACGAGACCGAGGTGCCGGATGCCGGGCGGGTCTGGGTCGATGTGCAGCCGTTGGACCGGTTCAAGGATGAGCAGGGCCGAGAGCTGAAGGAGAACTCCCATCCGTTCGTTGAGCCAAGTGACCGCGACGACATCGTTGTACAACTGGGGACTGACCTCGAAGGCGCACTCATTTATGGGTGTTGCCTGCCGGGCGGCAGCTGTGAAGATATGCTCCTGGATGAGTGCGTGGCGGCCGGGGGCGTGCCTGGTGAGTTTGCACTGTCGTGTGAGGACGAGTCGGACTCAGACGGTGTGCTGGATCCCTGTGACAATTGTCCGTGGACCTGGAATCCCGACCAGGCGGATTCCAATGGCGACGGCATTGGTGACGCCTGTTCCGGAGGGGTACAACCGGTCGTCCCGGTTGCGATTCCCGGGCTTTCGCGTCGTGGAGCTCTTCTGTTGAGCCTGTTGATGCTTGCGGCAGGGTGGTTCTTGCTTTGGAAAAAGGGTTGAAGTGTAAGAGTGCAAGGAGGCCGATCCCTTGTGGTTGCTGAGTTAGGTCAGGTGTGAAGGGTACGAGGAAGGCTATCAACAAAGTTCTTCCGTATCTGCCTTCACAAACCTACACTTGAAGAAGTGTTAGTGTATTTGAAAATTATCGCTTTGGGGTGTGTGATGCGTCGTTGTCTATTCTCAGTCGGTTGCCTTCTTTTCTTTCTTCAGTGTCTGGCCGGACCGGTTGGGGCAGCGCCCCCCGGTGATCTGGTTTTGGCGCCGTTGATTTCGGGTCTGAACTCTCCGGTGGCCGTGCGTCATGCCGGTGACGGCAGTGGACGCTTGTTCATCGTCGAGCAAGGGGGGGTCATCCGGACCTGGGATGGTACCGCGATGCTGCCGACGCCCTTCCTCAATATTACGTCGGCGGTCCTCAGTGGCGGCGAACGGGGATTATTGGGATTGGCATTCCACCCGGACTATGGAAATAACGGATTTTTCTATGTCAATTACACCTACGATTTCGATCCAACCGGCAGCGTCGACGACCGCACCCGGATCGCCCGTTACAGTGTTTCGGCAGGGAATCCCGACGTGGCCGATCCTGGAGAAACTGTGATTTTGGAAATTGATCAGGATTTTTCTAATCACAACGGTGGGGACATTCATTTCGGCCCAGACGGTTACCTCTACATCGGCATGGGTGATGGTGGCTCCGGTGGTGATCCCAATAACCGGGCTCAGGACCGCACTCAGTTGCTGGGCAAAATGCTGCGTATTGACGTTGACGGCCCGCCCCGTGGCGTGATCACCGGGTGTGGGCTCGTAGCCAACTATGCGATCCCCTTAGACAATCCCTTCGTCGGTGACGGCAACGCCTGTGACGAGATCTGGGCTTACGGCGTGCGCAATCCATGGCGCTTCAGTTTTGACCGTCGCACCGGAGCGATGTTCATCGGTGACGTTGGACAGAACATGTGGGAAGAGATTGACCTTCAGCCGGCTTCAAGCTCAGGCGGCGAGAACTACGGGTGGCGGTGCTACGAAGGCACACACGAGTACAACACGACGGGGTGTTCCGGGCCATACATTGATCCGATCCTGGAGTATCAACACCTAAATGGCCGCAACTCAATCACTGGCGGCTATGCCTACCGAGGGCACGGAATCGCGGGATTCGACGGCACCTATATGTTCGCTGACTTTGGGACCGGTGAGATCTGGTTTGCGACACCGAACGGCGGATGGTCCGCGACGGTTTGGACGAATACCAGTTTTGGCATCAGCGCTTTTGGTGAGGACGAGGACGGCGAGATCTATGTGGCCGATCTGTTCGGCGGCACGGTCAGCCGATTCGAAAGCCCCTCGACAATTTTCGTCGATGGCTTTGAGTCTGGAGATACGTCAGGGTGGTAGATCTGCCTCAGTTCCGGGTGAAAAAACCTTCGCGATGGCGTGCGGGCGTGTTGGTCGGTGTGCACGTCTTGATCCTTATTCACATCGCGCATTGGCTCAGCTCGGGAAAAACGATCGGCGGTCTTGAGCCGTCGGAGGCGATGGAGTTTTCAAAACACGGCGTCATCAACCTCGGACTCATTCTGCTGGTTGGGGCGGCGCTCATCACTGCGGTGTTTGGCCGCTTTTTCTGTTGCTGGGGCTGCCACATCATTGCCATGCAGGATCTCTGTAGATGGTTGTTGATCAAGGTTGGAATCCGGCCCAAACCTCTGCGATCTCGGCTTCTGAGGTGGGTTCCCATCGCTGCTTTTGTATACATGTTTGTGTGGCCGATCGTCTATCGGCTTGGCGCCGGACGGGTCTTTCCGCCGATGACGACGGCCCTGACGACCTCGAATCTCTGGGCCTCGATGCCCGGTTGGATCATCGGTGGATTCACCATTGCGGTGTGTGGTTTTGCCATTGTGTATGTGCTCGGCGCCAAGGGCTTTTGTACCTACGCCTGCCCCTACGGCGCCCTCTTCGGCGCCGCGGATCTACTGGCGCCTCTGAGGGTGAGGGTCAACGACGACTGCCGGGAATGTGCTCAATGCACCGCGGCGTGCACCTCAAACGTCCGAGTCCACGAGCAGGTCCGAGATTTTTCGATGGTCCGGGACTCTGGCTGTATGAAATGCCTCGATTGCGTAGCAGCCTGCCCCAATGACGCCCTCTATCTCGGCGTTGGTCGGCCTGCGCTCGGTGCCAAGCCGAGAGTTGAAGGCCCGCCTGCCACACGGCCCTGGAATGTGAGTTGGTTGGAAGAAATTCTACTGGCCGTTGCTTTTGTGCTGGCTTTTGCGACATTCCGAGGCTTGTATGGCTGGATT
>CBDTUG010000113.1:0-5842 GCA_965363555.1 uncultured Thermoanaerobaculia bacterium | reverse complement strand
GTGGGATATCAACAACGGTCACTGCCTACGAACAATCGAGGTGGAACAAGGCGTTGCATCGGCGGCCCTTTCGCCCGATGACCGATTTGCCTTGACCGGCGGACTCAAAGGGGCCGTTCAACTCTGGGACATTCGAGCACGGCAGTGTCTGAGGACCTTTGACGGGCACGTCGGCCCAGTGTCTTCGGTGGCCTTCTCCATCGACGGACAACGCTGCCTTTCCGCGGGCGAAGACAGTACGATCCGAGTCTGGTACCTCGACTGGCACACTGCCGCCGAGGAGGGGACCGGCTGGAACGAACAAGCCCGGCCCTACCTCGAAGTCTTTCTCGATCAACAGTCTCGCAGTTCGGTCGGACCGAAATGGGGAGACGAGGACTTCCGTGAACTGCTCGATGATCTTAACAGGCGGCGTCTCGGGCACCTGAGCCCTGATGACGTACGCCTCAACCTCGAGTTGATGGCTGCAGAATGGAGCGAGCGGGACACAAGCGCCACCACGATGACCCGGATCAATATCCCTCAGCGCCCGGTCTCGGCAACCCGCCGAAAAAAGGCCCGAAAGAAACTCCTTGAGAGATCTGCTGCCGCTGTCGCTCTCGTGGTTTTGATTCTGATCATCAGTACTTTGATGTCACCAACCCGTCTCACCATCGAACCCGAGAAAAATGCCGAAGTTCGGCGATCGGCTCTCGAAGCCCGGGTGCCATACAGCATTCGTCTCGGCCGAGCGACGCCATGCGACAGGCAAAATTTTCGGTACTACCTGGAGACCTTTATCGAAGGCACAGCCGAACCGGACGAAGTCGATACAGCGGCCCGGTGTCTGGCGCAACTTGAAAACCCTCGTGCCGTGGAACCCCTGCTCGATCTCCTGCGTTCACCTGATCCCGGAAGCGGCCAAGGGTCCGAAGCGGAACTCTATCGAGTGCTGGCTTCACCAGAGGAGGTTTTGTCCATTTTGGTGCCCATCGGGAACAACGGCCATTCCGAACTCCAGGAGGCCCTCGTTGATGCTGACGAGACAATTCGCCTCACGGCCGCCAAAGCCCTGGCTGCCAACGGCAGCAAACGGGCCATCTTGGCGTTGGTGCAGTCGGCCAAAGATCGGGAACCTGTCGTCCGTATCGCGGTCTCTCAGACCCTGGCAACCATCACAACCACGGGCGTCATCTCCAAGGAGCAGTCCTTTACGTTGTTCGAACAGATGGCCGGGGACACCTTTCCCGAAGTTCGGACCAATGTCGCTCTCAGCCTGGATATCTTCAGGGGTTCACGGCCGAGGCGGCTACTCGAAACGCTGGCGCAAGACTTCGACCGCAACGTCGCTCTCGCAGCGGAAAAGACGTTGGCGAATTTCGACTAGCGTGCAAATTCGACCTTCCTCCGAACCCGGCTTGCCAACATGGTGTTGCGTAGCCTGACGCTTTCGGTACGAACGGCTCGACTCAAAGCCCGCTTGCTGCCGACCAGTACGACAAGCCGCCTTCCCCTCGTCACCGCTGTGTAAAGTAAATTCCTCTGTAACATCACGTGATGCTGGTCGTGAAGGACCACGACCACGGCCGGATATTCGGATCCCTGTGCTTTGTGAATCGTACAGGCATAGGCGACGGTGAGGTCTTCCAGGTCCTCGGACTGATAGACAATCGTACGGCCGGAAAAATCAACCGCCAATTCCCGATCCTCAATTTCCAGGGAGACGACCCGCCCAACATCCCCGTTAAACACCTCAAGTTCGTAGTTGTTTCGGAGTTGCATGACCTTGTCGCCAAGCCTGAAGACCCGCGAGCCGACCGTAACCTCCGACCCGCGAGGGGGCGCCAGAATCTCCTGGAGTCGCTCATTGAGCCGGGAAACCCCGGCTTCTCCCCTGTGCATCGGGGCCAAGACCTGAATGTCACTGAGGGGATCCAGGCCAAAACGCTTTGGAATTCTCTCGGCGGCCATCTCGACAGCCGTTTTCGCCGCCTCAACAGGGTCCGAACGTACCGCAAAATAGAAGTCAGACAATCGGTCGGGAGCGCCGTAGGTCGGCATCTGTCCCCGATTGATCCGGTGAGCGTTCTCCGCAATCAGGCTGCCTTCACCCTGCCGGTATATTCGGCACAGTCTGATGACGTCAACTTTGTCCGAAGCGATCAAATCCGCCAGCACATCGCCCGGACCCACCGAAGGCAGCTGGTCCGAATCACCCACCAGAACCAGCCTGCACCCCGACGGAAGGGCTTCGACCAGTCGAGCTCCAAGTTCAACATCAAGCATCGAAACCTCGTCGACGACGACACAATCGGCCTCAAGCTGGTTCTCGGCGTTGCGCCCCCACGCCCGCTCGACCGGGTTGTACTCGAGCATTCGATGGAGCGTCTTTGCACCCTTCCCCGAGGCCTCTTCCAGCCTCTTGGCCGCTCTGCCCGTAGGGGCGGCCAAGAGGATTTTCAGCCCGCACCGCCCGAAAATCTTAACGAGGCCCCTGACCAGAGTGGTCTTCCCCGTCCCAGGCCCGCCGGTGACGATCGTCAGAGGTCGTTCAATCGCGGTCAACAGCGATTTCTGTTGCTCTTCGTCAAGGACCAGATCAGACGCATCCGAGAACCACTTGACCTGACGAGCTGCATCTATCCCCTTTCCAGAGGCCAGCTTCGAACCGACCAGGCGGGCCACACCCGCCCCCAGTGTCTCTTCAGCCCGGTCCAATCGGCTTGAGAAAACCGCGTCTCCCATGCCTCCGTCCCGCGCCCGCACAACGACATGCCCTGACCGTCTCAAGGCATCGATGATCCCCTGCAGCTGGACCTGCGGTTCGGCCAGCAGCGTTCTGGCCTGGTCCACCAAGTCCTCCACCGGCAGGAAAAGATGGCCGCCGAGCGCCGCCTGTGACAGGGCGTGCAACAGCCCAGCGGCCAGCCTCTCCGGGGCATCAGAAGCAATACCGAGTTTATGGGCAATCCGATCGGCCGTCAAAAAACCGACGCCGAACACCTCTTCGGCCAACCGATAAGGATTCTCTCGAATGACGGCCAAAGCCGACTCTCCGTACCGACGGTGAAGCCGAACGGCGATTCCTGGAGCGATCCCGTGACCGGCGAGGAACACCATGATGCGTTGAATGCCGCGGTTCTTGGCCCAGGAGAGACGGACCTTCTCGAGGGTCGCAGGGCCGATCCCATGGATCGCAAGCAGTCGTTTCGGCTGGTGTTCAATAACGTCGAGACACTCCAAGCCGAAGGCGTCAATGATCCGGTCGGCGATTGCAGGCCCAATGCCTTTGACCCGTCCGGAGCCCAAAAAATGTCTGAGACCATCCAGCGTCGACGGCAGGATTTCGAGAACCGAAGCGATATTGAGTTGCTCGCCAAATTTCGGATGGTCGGTCCAGGTCCCGCTCAACCGCAGGCGGTCTCCGACCGCAATCCCAAACATCGACCCAACCGCCGTAAATTCCCTGCCTTTGGCCGACAGAAAACGCACCACGGCAAACCCGTTTTCCTCATTGGAATAGCTAATTCGACGAACGACGCCTTCAATCGATGACGGCTTTGGGTCAATGGAGCCCGTTTGCATGGTGGGATTGTAGTTCAGTCCTTCTCCGGAAACCGTCCTGCAATATGTTCCGACAAGGCGGTAATCGTGAGCGATGGGTTAACGCCCAGATTGGCCCCGATCAGTGATCCGTCCATCACGTACAGTCCCGGGTGTCCGAAGACCTCGCCCGACGAGTCGACAACCCCGGAGTCGGGATCAGACGCGATCGCACAGCCACCGAGGATATGCGCCGTCGTCGACGTATCCAGAAGGACCTCGTTGATGGAACTCTGAGGCTCGGCCTTCAACTCTTTTCCCATCTCATATGCCACTTCGTTGGCGATCGGAATGAACGACGGGATCCCAGGTTGATCGGGATCCGGATGCGAGGTAATGGCCTTCGTAAAAGGCCAGAGCAACTGGCGCCGCCGAACCAGCCGAGTGTGGTTGTCGACAGTCTGCATCACCAACAGAATCGTCGATCGGGCAGCCTTACCGAAAGGCCAGGTTACTCGCAAGAAACGCAAGGGATGGCGGACAATTCGCCCCAACCACCGCAGAGCTCGAGGGATACTTCCCCCACCCTCGGTCAATATCGTGCCCAGCAACAACATGACATCCGAACCCGGTGGAAACCTCACGGGTTCCATATGCGTCACATCGTCCATCTCGGCCTTCGACGTGATTGCCACCCCTTCCCACAGATCATTTCGGCTGTAGGATGTGATGCCCAGCATCACCTCTGAGTTGGTCCGAACAACGTTACCAAGCTGATCGGAGACATTTTTCAGATTGCCGGCTTCCCGGCATTTCATCAACAACGAAACCGTTCCCAGTACACCAGCAGAAAGCACGACCTTGGATGCCGTAAACTGCCCCTGCCGCCTGAAGAATTTCCGGGTCGACTGTCTCCATTGAATCCTGTAACCACCGCCCTCCATTGGCTCAACACTGTGAACCTGGGTTTCCGGAATGATGGTTGCCCCCATTTTCTCTGCGAGATAGAGGTAGTTCTTGTCCAGTGTATTCTTGGCGCCTTTTCGGCAACCCACCATGCACGCTCCGCAGAAGGTGCACCCAGTACGGGCCGGCCCCTGCCCATCAAAATAGGGATCGGGAACTTCCACATCCGGCTCTCCAAAGAAAACGCCGACATCGGTCGGTGTGAAGGTCTCTCCCCGCCCCCGCCGGATGGCCGCGTTCTTGAGCGCCTCGTCGGCCGGCCCAAACTGCGGATTGGGCGTCGTTCCCAACATTCGCCGTGCGGTGGCGAAATGCTCCGGCATGATCGAGCGCCAATCCTCGAGATCCTTCCACTGCGGGTCATCCCAAACCGATTCCGGAGGCGCGAAGTGGGTATTGGCGTACAAGAGACTGCCCCCACCCACGCCGACCCCGTGGAGAATCAAAACCTCGCGAAGCAGGTGCAGGCTCCACGCGCCGTAGCAGGTCATCCAGGGGAACCAGAATGATTTTCGGAGGTTCCAGTTGGTCCGGGGATAGCTGTCTTCATTCCAGCGTTTCCCCTTCTCGATGACGGCCACCCGATAGCCTTTTTCCGAAAGCCGCAAAGCGGCAACCGAACCACCAAAACCCGATCCAACGATGATGACATCGTAGTCGAAATGCTGAGACTGATCCTGTGGTTGACTATTCATCGTTTGAGTCTACCCCGATTGCCACGCTGCGGCAAATGGTTGATTGCTGCCATCTACTGCAGATGCTGTCGCGGTCCCGGACGCGCTCGATCCCCGGAAGGCTCCGTTCAACTTCCTAAGGAGCTAAGGCCTGGCTCTGTTTCCGCTTTCAAAAACAATTGAAGGGGTCGCGGCGAGGGCAAGGCAAACAAAGATGGATCCTGAACTGCCGATGAAACTCCAGAGTACACCGACCGCGGTCGTCGCCCCAGTCCCAAAGGCCACAAGGATTGACCCCAAACAGACTGATATCGCAATGGATGAAGCCAGGCCGTACACCCACCCAAACTTCCCAAAGGTAGCCAAAACAAAAACGACGAACGCCGCAGCGAATACACCGAGTATCAGAACTGAGATGCTCACGGAAATCGTTGCCAGACCGCTCCAACCATCTATATCTGGATCAGCCATGTGAACCAGAGCCGACAAGATCATCGGTGGTATCAGAATCCAAATATGCACAATCGCGTTTCGGAGGCCCCTCATGTCACCCTCCGTTGGTCGATGGGTGGCTTCAGTCATTCATCTTACTCAGGAAAAACACATCGTATTTCCCTGCTCGGGCCTAGAGGTCCGGCCGGAAACCCTCACACGGCTGCAAATCGCGAATGAGGCGACGC
>CBDTUG010000112.1:0-5850 GCA_965363555.1 uncultured Thermoanaerobaculia bacterium | reverse complement strand
TTGCCTCTCAAGGCGTTGGTCTACGAGAGAGTTTCAGGCGATGAAATCGAGCTCCTGATCATTCCGATCGAGGGCAAGGGCCTGTGGTCGACGCTCTACGGCTTTCTGGCGCTGGCGCCGGACACGACGACGATCGAGGGCATGACGTTCTATGAGCATGGGGAAACTCCGGGATTGGGCGGCGAGATCGACAATCCGCGCTGGAAGTCCTTGTGGAAAGGACGTTCGGCCTACGATGCCCAGTGGCAGCCGGCGATCACCGTAATCAAGGGCGCCGCCGGTCCGGCCGAAGACGACCCCTTCCGGGTCGATGGACTGTCTGGTGCGACCCTGACATGCAGAGGCGTCAGTGATCTGGTGCAGTTCTGGCTGTCGGGCGACGGTTTCGAACCCTTCCTAGCGAAATTCCGGGCCGAAAGGAGCGCAGCATGAAGGCCGCTCACAAAAAAGCGCTGTTCGACCCCCTGTTCAACGACAACCCCATCGCAGCTCAGGTGCTGGGCATTTGCTCGGCCCTGGCAGTGACGACCAAATTGGAAACGTCCGTTGTCATGTCACTTGCAGTGATTGCGGTGTTGGCCTTGTCCAACCTCTCGATATCGGTGATCCGAAACTTTATCCCGCCGTCTATCCGCATCATCGTTCAGTTGACGATCATTGCGTCGCTGGTGATCGTCACCGATCAGGTCCTGCAGGCATTCGTCTTCGACATCTCTAAGCAGTTGTCGGTCTTTGTCGGCTTGATCATTACCAACTGCATCGTCATGGGCCGCGCGGAGGCCTTCGCAATGCAGAACCCACCGGTGGATTCCTTTCTCGACGGCATCGGCAACGGGCTGGGCTACAGTCTTATTCTGCTGGTCGTCGGTTTCTTCAGGGAGCTGTTGGGCGCGGGCAAACTCTTCGGCTATTCGGTGTTGCCCCTGGTCACCGAGGGTGGCTGGTACCAGCCCAACGGCCTGATGGTTCTGGCGCCGGGTGCGTTCTTCCTGATCGGAATCTTCATCTGGCTCCTGCGCATCTTCAAGCCTGAACTGAGGGAGACATAGATGTTTGAACACTACCTCAGCCTCGCCGTCAAGGCGATTTTTGTCGAGAACATGGCCCTGGCCTTCTTCCTGGGCATGTGTTCGTTTCTGGCGGTATCAAAGAAGGTCGATACGGCTCTGGGGCTCGGCGCGGCGGTTACTTTTGTTTTGACTATCACCGCGCCGCTCAACTACCTGCTCTATACCTTCCTGCTCAAAGAGGGGGCGATGAGTTGGTTGGGGCCGCAATTTGCCTCGATCGACCTGAGCTTCTTGCGATTTCTGGCCTTCATCGGTTCGATCGCGGCCGCGGTCCAGATCGTCGAGATGGTGATGGACAAATTCGCCCCGGCTTTGTACTCGGCCCTCGGCGTTTTTTTGCCGCTGATCGCTGTCAACTGCGCGATTCTTGGCGCCGCCCTCTTCATTGTGGAGCGGGACTATACCCTCGGTGAGTCGACCGTCTTCGGTCTGGGTTCAGGGATCGGCTTCTGGCTTGCGATCGTCGCACTGGCGGCACTGCGCGAGAAGATGGTCTACTCCAACGTGCCGTTGGGACTGCGCGGTCTCGGCATCACCTTTATCGTTACCGGATTGATGGCCATCGGATTTATGGCCTTCGCCGGCATTCAGCTGTAGGGAGGGCCGCCAATGACAACAGTCATTCTCGGCGTCGTCGTCTTCGTCCTGGTCATCGTGATTCTGGTGATCGTATTGATGGTTGCCAAGTCGCAGTTGGTATCGTCTGAGGATGTCACCCTGACTATCAATGAGGATCCGGACAAGGCCGTCGTGGCGCCTGCCGGTGAAACGTTGCTCAATACCCTGACCAACGCCAAAATCTTCATCCCGTCGGCCTGCGGCGGCAAGGGCACCTGTGGTGTCTGCAAGGTCGATGTGCACTCCGGTGGCGGCGCGTTGCTGCCGACGGAGGTGGGCCACATCAGCCGTGGCGAGGCTCGCCAGGGCACTCGGTTGGCCTGCCAGGTCAAGGTCAAGCAGGACATGGAAATCGAGATGGATCCCGCGATTTTCAGTGTCCGAAAATGGACCTGCAGAGTTCGTTCGAATGTCAACCTGGCAACCTTCATCAAAGAGCTGATTCTCGAGTTGCCCGAAGGCGAAGAGGTGCCCTTCAGGGCAGGTGGTTACATCCAGATCGAGGCGCCGCCGCATGTGGCCGCCTACAAGGACTTCGCTATCGAAGACGAGTATCGTGGGGACTGGGACAAGTACGACATGTGGCGTTACGTGTCCAAGGTGACCGAGCCCGTGATGCGTGCCTATTCGATGGCGTCATTCCCGATGGAAAAAGACATCATCATGCTCAACGTTCGCATCGCCTCGCCGCCGCCCAACAAGCCGGACGTGCCGCCGGGTCTGATGTCGTCGTATATTTTCAACCTCAAGCCCGGTGACGAGTGCGTAATTTCCGGTCCCTTTGGTGAGTTCTTCGCCCGCGAGACCGATAATGAGATGTGTTTCATCGGTGGCGGCGCCGGCATGGCGCCGATGCGCTCCCACATCTTCGATCAGTTCAAACGCCTCAAAACCAACCGCAAGGTCACCTACTGGTACGGCGCCAGGAGCCGGCGGGAGAGTTTCTACGAGGAAGATTTCAATGAGATCGCAGCAGAAAATTCGAATTTCTCATGGAATTTGGCGCTCTCGGAACCCATGCCCGAGGACAACTGGGACGGCCACGTCGGTTTCATCCACCAGGTCGCCTACGAGAACTACCTCAAGGACCATCCGGCGCCCGAGGATATCGAGTACTACATGTGCGGACCGCCGATGATGAACCAGGCGGTGATCAACATGCTGCTCGACCTCGGCATCGAGCCCGAAAACATCATGTTGGATGACTTTGGGGGTTAGGGAAGCGATCAGCTCTCAGCAAATATATGCAAGATCTAGAAGAACGCCATAACACGGTACGAAAAGGGAACTCGAGGTTCCCTTTTCGTCGTTTGATCGTTCCGGCGCTGTTCGTCGCGGCGTTGTTTGCGGTCACGATCTTCCGGGATCGGCCGGCGCAGGGTCCAGGGCAAGTCTCGTGGACCTTCTCCGGTCCGACGATGGGTACGACGTACACGGTCAAGGTTGTGGCGGTGGATCTCGACGACTCCGCGAAGTTGGCGATTCACGAGGCTATTCGCGGCACCGTCGATGGAGTGGACCGCTCGATGTCGACCTTCAAGCCGGACTCCGAGCTGTCACGTTTCAATTCGGTCGGAACGGAAGAGTTTGCGGTCTCGGAGGACCTGGCCGAAGTGGTAGTCGTAGCTCTTGAAGTGGCTGAATTATCCGGCGGTGCGTTGGATGTCACAGTCGGTCCCCTGGTTGATGTTTGGGGGTTCGGTCCTCATGGTTGGGACAAAGCTCCGGATGATGCCATGCTCGATGCCTTGAGGGAGAGCGTTGGGTGGCGAAAGCTCACTCTTAACCAAAGGTCTCAGACCTTGCGAAAGACCGCCGAAGGACTTCGGGTCGACCTCTCGGCCATCGCCAAGGGGTTTGCGGTCGACAAGGTGCTTGTCGGGGTTGTGAAACTTGGTTTTGAGGACGTCATGGTCGAAATTGGCGGTGAAGTGCGGACCGCCGGCCTCAACGAGATGGGCCGACCATGGCGAATCGGGGTCGAAAGACCGGACGAAGATGGCCGGGTCGCAGGCCTGGCTCTTGACCTCTCCGGCAGGGCCCTCGCTACCTCCGGTGACTACCGGAACTTCCGGGAGATAGATGGGCAGCGAATCTCCCATACCATAGACCCCCGGACAGGACGCCCGGTCGGTCACAACCTTGCTTCGGTCAGCGTCATTGCGGACAGTTGCGTCGAAGCCGACGCGTGGGCGACGGCGCTCAATGTCCTCGGTCCTGACGAGGGTGTGGCGGTCGCTGAAATTCAGGGCATTGATGCCCTCTTTATTGTGCGCAAGGATTTTGGATTTGACAGTTCGCGAACTGGGGATTTCCCACAAGGCGCTATAATGGAGATGCCATGATGACGTTGGTTTTGACCCTGGTTATTTTCCTCGGTGCCGTTTTGCTGTTGGCGGGCATTGCCATCCTGACCGGCCGTGTTCTCAAGGGTTCGTGCGGTGGAGTTGCCGGTGAGGCGTGCGTATGCAGCGATGAAGGTCGGCCGAGTGGTACGTGTGAAGAAGAGCCGGCTGCGGAGTTAATCCAGATCGACGTTGGTGTGACGGCTGCCGGCAACCACCAGTGAGGGCAGAACCGGGATTCCATTCTCCCCCTTCCTGGTTTCGACGTATTGGATTTTTCATTCTCCTTCTTGGGTGGGGAGGAGCTGCGTTCTCCAAACCCTCCCCAGAGATTCGTGTCGTTGGCCCGCCTGAACTGGAGAACATTGCGGTCCAAGTTGAGCGCCTGGCGCAGGAGGACTTCACCGAAGTCCTCAATCTGACCGGTCGTATCGGTTTCACCTCAGGGATCACTGTTGTGTTGATGCCTGAGGGGTCACCACTGGCTGAGGAAATGCCCCGGTGGGTCTCAGGATATGCTCGGGGTGATCGACGCACAGTCGTATTGTTTCCGGCGCGGGTACCGTCCTATCCCGATCGAAACCTGCGCACGCTCCTGAGACACGAAGTCGCTCACATCCTCGTGTGGGAGGCGGCCGGAGGGCGGGCTGTTCCCCGGTGGTTGAACGAGGGAATTGCAACCGTCGCCGCTCGAGAATGGGGTCTGGAGGACCGTGCGCGTTACGCTGCGGCCGTGATCGGCTCAGGGCCGAGGTCGACGCGGCAGGTAGACCGGGCTTTTCGAGGGAACGCCGGCGAAGTCCGGCGAGCCTATGCGCTATCCGCAGGATTTGTTCGATTCCTTCAGAGCGAATACGGAATCTTGGCTCCAGCCCGAATCCTCGACGGCCTGGCTGCAGGCCTGGATCTGGAGAGTGCGTTCTTGGAGGCTACCGGCGTTGAACTTCGAAGGGCGGAACGTCGGTTCTTCAAGGATCAGGCGCTGTGGAACACCTGGGTGCCCTTCCTGACCTCGTCGGCAGCCCTGTGGATGGCGGTCACTGCCCTCGCATTGTTGGCGATTGCTCGTCGGAGGGCTCGAAACCGTACGCTGCACGAGATGTGGGATGAGGAAGACCATTGGGAAGACCGGCACGAAGAGAGAGACCGAGAAAATGAAATCAATTGAACCGCGATGCCACCACACACTTCTGGGTAACGCAGAGAAATCGCCGCAAAAAGGGGGTTGAGTTACTCTTTTACGGTGACTTGTATTGATCAGAGCTTGGATTCCGGCGACATGGAGGGTAGAACGAACCCATACCCGCGGGCCGGGAAGACATGGTCGTGGCTCGGTATAGCGTTCTGGTGTAGAAACCGTTCAACCCTCCCAGGCGCCCCGTGGAATCGCCGGTTGCCGAATGACTGCGGTCCGGGTGGGATAGCGTGAAATCCCTCAGGAAGCCCGTCGTCGTCATGACAGCCACCCTACTGGGCATCGTGCTGTCGCTGGCCGTTTTCGGTTGGGTTTCCCGGTTGGAGAACGACCGACTTGCCCTGCAGTTCGCTCAGCTTTCCGAGGCCAGAGTCTCGATCATCGAACGGGGAATTGAGACGCATCTCAACGAATTGCATGCTCTTCGGCGGTTTTGGGAGAACTCAGATGAGGTGACGGAGCATGAATTCCGTCACTTTGTGGCGCCGATTCGGGCTCGACATATGGATTTTGCAGGCTTCGCGTGGGCGCCTCGAGTGCTCGACGCGGACAGGTTGGCGTTTGAGGAAAAGATCAGGGGCGCAGGAAACAAGGAATATGCCTTTAGAGAATTCTCCCCAGC
>CBDTUG010000111.1:0-5854 GCA_965363555.1 uncultured Thermoanaerobaculia bacterium | reverse complement strand
GCGAGTCCAACGCCGCTGCGGTTCGGCCAGGATCTTTTCTGCGTAGATTCCACCGGCGCCGTGGTCGTCCAGCCCGGAGCTGTGTGTCAGGAGGTGACGGATCGTGATCGCTTCCGGGTCATAGCCCCCACCGACCAGGATCTCGTTGAATTCGGCCGGAAGATGCCCGGCGATTGATTGGTCCAGTTCGAGACGCCCCTGCTCCACCAGCCGCAAGACGGCCGCAGCTACGTAGGTCTTGGTATTGCTGGCCAGCCGAACGGGGTGCTCGGGTGTCATGGCGATGCCGCCCTCGGGATCGGCAAACCCGACAGCCCCCTCCCATTTCACCCCAGGTCCGTCGACATGAAGGGCGGCGCCGAAAACCAGTGACTCGGCTGCGGCAGCCGCTTCCAGCATGGACTGAAATTCGGCTCCGAGGTCAGGCGGCGCCTGAGAGCCCCCGCATCCGACGACGGTGCCAAGGAAAACCGCGACCCCTATCTTCTTCCAGATCTCCATGATCCACCCCTTTTCAATCACCCGAGGCCCGCTCACCCAGGTGATTGAGGTTTAACCCTCGGCGGCTGATTTTTCGAAAAGCCCAGACAGTTCCTCGTCCGATGCCGCCAAAGATATCCTCAGCCAAAGCTGTAGTGGTCGGCAACAGAACGGCGGTCAAGACCGTTGAAACCGCCAGTCCACCCATGATCACCAATGCCATCGAATAGTAGTAGACCCCTGCCAACGCAGGCCGCTGGACGACGATCGGCACCAATCCAACCAGGGTCGTGATTGCGGTCATCAGGATCGGCCGTAGGCGCTCACGGCCCCCGCGCATCATGGCTTCGGTGCGCTCCATGCCGCGACGCCGGTATGCATTGATGTGCTCCAGCATGACGATGCCGTTATTGACGACGACGCCAATCAACAAGAGCAGGCCGATGGCAGCCGGCTGGTCGAAGTCGGTCCCGGTCAGCCAGAGGGTCCAAAATGCCCCCGAGATGGCAAAGGGCAGGGAGACCATCAAACCTATCGCCTGCCGCACGCTCTCGAACAGCCCGGCCATGACGGCAAAGACCAGCAACAGAGCCAGTGCCAAATCAATCAGGAAGTCCCTGGATTGATCCTGCTGGCGGTTGATCCACTCGGACATCGTCCAGTGGTATCCGTAGGGAAATTCCATCGAATCCATCGTTTGGGTCACCAGAGGCAGGTAGTCCGCCATCGTGCCCTCTTCATAGCGCCCGCCAACCCAGACGCTGGTCCGGCGGTTATCCCGTCGAATGCGTTCCGGGCCCGGCGCCAGGCTGAACTCAGCTAACGAAGCCAACGGAATCTTCTCGCCGTTGGAACCCCAGACCGGCAGGTTGCGCAACTGGGAAACCGTTTCCTCGTCCTTTTCGTCCAGAGTCAGACGCATCTCTCTCTCGCCGTCGGCGGTCCGAAAACGCTGCAATCGTCGTCCCCGGAAGGTCAAGGCCACGATTTCTGCCGGCTGGTTGAAGGGCACGCCATACCTGGCGGCCAACTCACGATCGAGATCCACGGAGAGTTCCATCTGCCCACTCTCGGTCGAGGCCCACGAGTCGACCAGGCCGGGAATCTCGGAGATCCGCAGTTTGGCCTCCTCGGCCAGCTCCGACAGCATGCCGGTATCCTCCCCGACGATTTGGAATGCAACACGTTTTCCGCCGCCGTGCCGCCAGCCCCTGCCACCTTGATCCTGCACTTCGACCTTGACGCCCGGTATTTCCGGGAGTACCTCCCGCAAAAGACGTCGAGTCCCCTCCATGGCCGTATCGTTGGCGAATCCCTCTTTCATGTAGATCCGAGTCAGGCTGAATCTATCGGACCAGAAACTATAGATGTGCTCGGCGTTGAACTCATCCCGGTACGGAAGCAGTTCGGCTTCGACCAGGTTGATCACCTTCTCTTTGCGTTCGAGGCTCAGCGATTCGGAAAATTCGTACCGGGCCTGCACAAAAACCTCGGACTGGTTGGAGTCAAAGTTCATGTCGATGCGCTTGAAAGGGAAGACAGCCGATACAACGACTCCCAGTCCAACGACCACCGAGACCCACCGATGTCGCAGGTTGAAGGCCAGAATTCGGTCGTAACGCCGCTCGATGGCCAGCATCAGTGGCGCCCGACGAGGCGGCCGCAGCCGAATGAACCGCGAGGTTGCCAGGGGGATCAATGTCTGGGAGATGAAAAGCGAGGCCACCAGGGTCAGGCAGACGGTGATAGCCAACTCCCGGAGGTAGATATTCATTTCGCTGGGCTTGTTGAAGACCATCGGCAGGAAGACGATTACCGAAGTAACGGTGGCGGCGATGACCGCCGTCGACACCTCACGCGCGCCCATTCGTGCTGCCTGGGCCCGGCCCAAACCCAACTGTTGATGCCGGTAGATGTTCTCCATGACGACAACGGCGTTGTCGACCAACATGCCGATCCCGACGATCAGACCCAGAAGGGTCAGCGTATTCATCGTCTTGCCCATCGCCCAGATCGCCCCACAGGCGACAATCAGGGAGAAGGGAATGCAGGCAACCACGATGAAGGTCATGCTGAATCGCCTGAGGAATACGTAGAGCACGATGCTCGCCAGAAGGGCGCCAAAGATCCCGGTGAAGGTCAGGTCACGCAGGGTCTTCCGAATCTCGCCACCCTGGTTGAACCAGATCAGGAATTTTACTCCGTCAAGTTCAGGATCGACTGCCATCGCGTCGACACGGCGCTGAACCTCGTCACAGATAGCGACTGCGTTGGCGTCCGCCTCGCCCGTGACGGTGACCCCGATGGCAAAATTTCCATCGAGGTGCCGGCCGTACTCCAGGGGCGGTTCTTCATAGACCACTTCGGCAACGTCACCAAGGCGAAGTCCGTCGGCCCGCAGGGGTAGCCGAGATATCTCTTCGATCGTTTGAAAGGCTCCTACCGTGCGCACGCTGAAACGTCGCTCGGCCGAACGGATGACACCAACGCTGAGGTCAAAATTGCTTGCCCTTAGAATTTGCACAACCGAGCGCACGTCTACACCGTGCGCCTCAAGGTCCTGCAGTCGTAAATTGATTCGGACTTCCTTGGGATTGACACCATCCAGGCGCACCGCCGCAACCCCGTCGATTCGTTCGAGGGGTCGTACAATCTTGCGCTCGAGCAAATCGTAGCTCTCGGAGAGATTCCGGTTGGACGACAAACGGCCTTCGAGCACTGGCTGTTCCTCGTCTCTCGAGTTCCAGCTTCCCCCGATCGTCACATCACCGATGGTGTCCGGTAACTCACCGCGAATCCGATCAATGCGTTCCAGAACCTCCGCCCGTGCCAGGCTCATCTCGTGGCCCCACGAAAACTCCAGGTTGACCCGGCCGTTGGCCGCATCACAGATTGAATGCATCGACGTGACGCCCTTGACCGAACCCAGGACTTCCTCGATCGGCCGTACGATCAGCCTTTCGGTCTGCTCCGGCGTGGAGTTTGGGAAGGGCACTTGCACGAAGAGGATCGGTTTCTCGACCTCGGGCATAAACCCAAGGGGCAAACGGACTAGTGCCACCGAACCCAGGACCACCAGACTGATGATCACAGTCAAGGTGGCAACCGGACGCCGGATGGCCAGTTCAGGAAGAGTCATGAGCCGACCTCAAGTTCATCCTCCTGCATCTCCAGCGTTTCCTCTTCGAGCGTGCGCACGCGCGACGGCACCACCATGTAGAGCGCAGGGATGACCACCAGGGTCAGAAGGGTGCTCAACACCAGCCCGAAGGACACAGTGATCGCCAAAGGCGCTCGCAGCTCAGCGCCCTCACCCAGTGACAGGGCCATCGGCACCAGACCAAGAACAGTCGTCAACGTGGTCATCAAAATCGGTCGAAGTCTCAGAGCGCCGCCCCTGAGAACGGCTTCCAACTTCTCGAGTCCGGACCGCCGCAATTGATTGACAGTATCGATCAGGACGATGGCGTTATTGACGACGATCCCGACCAGCATGACGACACCTATGAAGACGATGATACTGACTGGGGTTCCCGTCACCAGCAGTCCCAGAACGACCCCGACCAGGGCCAGTGGCACGCTGAAGAGCACGATCAAGGGGTGCACGAAGCTCTCGAAGGTCGCCGCCATCACCAGGTAGACCAGGAAGACCGCGAGGATCAGAGCAAAACGTAGGCCGTTGAACGAGACCTCCATCTCCTCGATCTGGCCCCCTAATTCCGGACTGACTCCGACAGGAGGCGCCTGCTCCGCCAGGACCTGCCGGATGTCGGCAACGACCGCACCGAGGCTGCGGCCTTCGAGGTTGGCGCTGATCACCGCCGCCCGCTGCTGCTGGATCCTGTGGATCTCGGCGGGGCCTCGGTCCTCGACAACCTCGGCCACGGTCAACAGCCGCAAAGGTCGCCCGTCAGGTCCTTCAATGACCAGGTTTCGAACGTCCTCGAAGGTCTGTCGGAAGGGTTCTTTGTTCCGAATCCGAATATCGATCTGACGGTCTTCCTCGCGGAATCGGGTCGGCACGGCGCCCAGTACCCGGTCGCGCAGGGTTTCTGCCACCGTGCGCATATCCAGGCCGAGGGCAGCCAGCCGGGTCCGGTCAAAAATGATCTGGAATTCGGGATTTCCCTCCTCCAGCGAGGAACGCAGATCGACCAGACCGTCAATTGCCCCCATCGCTCCCTCGAGTCTTTCGGTGTAAAGGGTCAGGATCTCGAGGTCGTCACTGAAAAGTACGATCTCGATCGGTGTTTTGAGGCTGAAATAGCTCGGTTTTCCAAATTTTGCGGTGAGATCGGGGATCCGGCCAAAGTGCTCTCTGAGCGAGGAGGCGACGGCTTCTTCAACCCCTTCGTCACGACGATTCTCCAGGACGATATTGATTTGCCCGAAATGTTCCGCCTTGGTGCTCAGGGATAAGCCGCCCGAAACCAAACGGCTGCCGGCTGTCGAATAAAACACCGACACCCGATCGTCATCAATTAATTTGTCGCCCATGGCGAGGACCGTTCGATCGGTCGCTCCGACCGTCGTACCCTCGGGCAGTGTCGCCTCAAAGTAGAACTCGCCCTCTGAGATCTCCGGAATCAGCTCGGTATCCAGTGCACCGACGCCGGCCAACGACACCGCAAAGACCAGGGATGCCACGATCAGAGTCAGCCAACGCCGCTGTAGGGCCACGCGCAACAAGCCTTCATACGCTGCCGAAAGCAGCCCCAGGCGGGACCCGGCCACGGACGGTTCAGACCGATCCGAAGCCGGTATGGCGCCCTCGCCCTGGTTTCTGCCTCCGATCGCACTGAGCATCGGAATCAAAGAAATAGCAACCACCAGGGATGCCGCCAGACTCAAGCTGACAGTCATGGCCATGTCACCAAAGATCTGACCCGCAATGCCCTCGACGAAAACGATCGGCAGGAAGACTGCCACTGTGGTCAATGTCGAAGCGATCACCGCACCGGCAACCTCCGACGCCCCGTCAATTGCAGCCCTGGCCAGGCCAAGGCCTTCATCCCTCTTGCGGTGGATCGCCTCGAGCACGACGATCGCATTGTCCACCAGCATGCCGACGCCCAGGGTCAGACCACCGAGGCTCATGATGTTGAGCGAAATATCCAGCCGGTACATAGCCATGAATGTAAAGAGCACCGACAACGGGATCGAGGTTGCGATGATGATCGTCGCGCGGGCGCTTCGCAGAAACGCGATCAGAACCAGTACCGCCAGGATGCCACCGACGATCGCGGCGGAACGGACCTCGCGGACGGCCTGTTCAATGAAGCGAGACTGGTCGAAGAGAACGGTCAAGCGGTATCCGTCGGGCAGTAAATCTTCGAATCCCCCGAGCCGGTCCCTGACCGATCGCGCCGTGGCA
>CBDTUG010000110.1:0-5872 GCA_965363555.1 uncultured Thermoanaerobaculia bacterium | reverse complement strand
GGGCTCCTTTGGCGCGTTAACTGTCGTAGTAACAGTATTTTAACACGCTTTAGGAACCTTTTTCAACTTCTATGGTGAGATATGCGGGCTAGCCCGGCCTTGGGTACAAGTCTCACCGATTCAGGTAATTCAGTCCCTGGAATTTTAGAAATTTCTCTTTACATCGATGGGCTTTTCTCTGTATATTGATATAAGTTTCGGGCATTTCCCGACTTTCGTTACCGAATAATTTTGTCATCCGGGAATGCCGGTGGCTAGGGGTCCAGTTATGGACTCCGTTAGATGAGGCCGGGGGCGTGCAAAAAAGCGCGTACCGGGGAGGTCCAATATGAACGTTTCAACAGTCTTTCATCACTTCAAAAGCACCCGATGCGGGAATCGCGCAGCCATCCTGATCTTTGGGATCGCGCTGGTGTTATCGGCGGCGCCCCTTGAGGCGGGCCTTCTTTCCTCGTGCCTGATCGACGTTGCTGGCGTCTCCGGGTGTACCGCCGGCGACATGGGTATCAACAATATCGTTGTTACGGTCGTCAAAGACGGGTGCATCAATCCCTCCGACACAGCTACCGTCAACATCCAGCTTCAGATCAACGCCGCCAATCCGACGCGATACGACGTTGGACTGTTTCTCGCGATGGACGGAGGCGATGCAATAGCTACCGGGGGCAGCTGTTTCCACGAAGCTCTGTTTCCCGTTCTGACACCGGCGGGCACCATACCGACGGCTACCGAAAGGGCAAGCGGTATCGGTGGCTTTCTCCTGGCCGACACCGATAGTTGCGGTGAGGTCAATAAAGAAAACTCCTATCAACGCCTACTGGTTCAAGGGGATGTCTCTTCCGGTTCTATTACCCCTGCTGAGTTGGTCATCAGCTGCGCAGACATCATTGACGGAGCGGGTAACGCTTTGCCCAACGGCTTCCTCGATCTTGGTTGGGTTATCGGCTGGGTCCAGAACGCAGGCAACGTCAACTGCACCTCGGTGAACCATGCAGTACCGGGCACCTCATCAAAATGTCAATCAGGGCGAACCGACAGCTCCAATTTTTCGGGCGTTCCGATAGGCATTCCCTCCCTCGGCTTGACACTAAATTGCACACCAGATCAGGTTGGTCCTGGCGATACCGTTTCGTGCACGATGAACTACAGCAACACCGGGGTCGGTCCGGGCGACAATATCGAGTACCGAATCGACTTCCCCGAAGGCACCGGTACAGTTTCGAATATTTCAACCGACCCAGCCTACGATACAGCCAGCAGTAACGGTCCGACGGATGCGACCACCGGCACCGCTAGCGATTATATCCAGGTAGTCCCCGCCGGGGGAACCACTCCGGCTCTTGCCAACATTCCAGTCAGCACCACCCAATCGATGACCTTCGATTTCACCGTCTCCGACACCGCCTCGGATGATCCCTTCACAATCACCGCCTATACATGGTTCAACAATGGGACCAGTGAGACCTACCAAAGCCAGGAGGCCGCTGACACGACCCAGGTCACCCCGGCCCTCATTTCCGACTTCACCACTCACCGTCACCACGGCCAGACCCTGGTCCGCTGGCAGACCGCCGCAGAAACTGGTACGGCAGGCTTCTATCTCGAGCGCAAGGATTCCGCGACGGGGCAGTGGACGCGCGTCAACGACGGCCTGTTGCCCGCCCTCCTCGAACGCCCGGGTGGTGGAACCTATGCGTTCCTCGATACCAAGGCCACATCATTGACCCGCCAGACCTATCGTCTAATAGCAGTTGATTTCACCGACAACCGGGAAATACACGGTCCTTTCGAGCGATCGGCCGTGAGATCGAGCGGTATCAAGGATTTCGATGTCTTGCAGAGAAAGGGTTTTGCCCGCAAAGCCAACCGGCCCTCGACCGCCTCGGTCGCTGCGTGGGATGCAAAACGCGACGAGAGAACCGAAGAGCTGAATTTCACCACCTCGGCCAAGGGGTTGGCGCCGGTTGGCGTCTCACTGGTCAACGCCAGAATTAAGATTGAAGGTGAAGGCCTCTTCACCCTCTCTGCGGCAACCCTGGCCGATCATTTCCGCATGGGTGAACGAGAAGTCCAGAGAGCCCTCAAACAGGGCAAGCTCCGCCTCAGTCATCATGGCAGCCCCGTGGCCTACTTGCCATCGAACGACCTTGATCGGGTGTATTTCTTCGGGCAAAAGATCGACAGCCGCTACACCGACGAAAACACCTACTGGGCTACCTTCGAAAAACGTTCCGCCGTCGGCTCGGTCAATCTAATGGACGAGATCGGCGGGTATGTTCCGAATCCCGTGAGCCGTCCTCAGACCTTCCTCAGTACAACAACTATTGAGGAGGATGTCTGGCTGGTGACCTATGCTGTGCAGGACCCGGACGCAGATATCTGGTTCGGCGGTTTCATCAGCACCGGTTATTACGGCAATACGACCTATGTCACCAACCTGCAGGCTCCAGACGCATCGGCGGCCGGCCAGGCTGAGATCCGTGTCGAGCTAAACGGCCTGACGAATTTAACCGCAGGGAATGACCACCATGCTGAAGTTCGTCTCAACGGCGCCCTGATCGGCGAGGCTATTTGGGACGGGGTCACGCCCCACACCCTGGTCGCTTCATTCGATCAAACCATCCTCAGTGCAGGAATCAACAGCCTTGAAGTCAATGGCGTCCTTGACGGCGATGTCGAGCAGAGTTCCTTTGTGGTCGACACCGTCGACCTGACGTACAACCGCCACTACCGCGCGCTTGACGATGCGCTGATCTTCGGCTCAGACGGACATCGCGCGATCACCGTGGACGGATTTTCGGGCCCGGACGTCGAAGTCTTCGACCTTCAAAACGCCGCACGGCCGGTGCACGTCACCGCCACCCGAGTCGAGAACTCCGGGGCCGGTTATCGAGTCACCTTCGCCGCCGGCTCCGCCGACGGCAAATACCTGGCGGTTCGCCAAGCGACAGCGGCAGGACCGTTGAGCCTCGAAATCGACCAGCCCTCAACCCTGAGGAGCCCCAACAACGCAGCGGAGTATGTGGTCATTGCCCCGGCATCCTTGAACCGCGGTGCCCAGGCCCTGGTCGACTACCGCCGGCAGCGTTTCTCTTCTGCTCGACTTATCGATCTCCAAAATATCTATGACGAATTCAACGCAGGCATCGAGGATCCCTCGGCCGTTAATTCGTTCCTAAAATACGCGCTGGCCTCCTGGAAAATCGCGCCCCACTTCGTCGCCCTGGCCGGCAAAGGAACTCTGGATCCCAAAGACATCCAGGGATACGGCACCAATGTCTTGCCGCTCACCTTATGCTCAACCCCATACGGCGTATTCGCCTCGGATTCTCGGATGGCCGACGTCGTCGGTTCGGACGGAGTTCCCGATGTTGCCATCGGTCGCATCCCGGCCCTGAGTTCAGCCGAACTCATGGCCTATGTCGACAAACTTCGCCTTTATGAATCCTCCAACAGGGCGGCAGGAGCGCAGAACGCATTGATGTTGGCCGACGACAAAGACGGCGCGGGGAATTTCCCGGCAGACAGCCTCAACGTCGCCGCCCGACTGCCCGACGGTGTCACGGCGATTCATGTCAACCACCAAACCGGGTCGGACGCGGCCCTGACGCGCCAACAGGTTCTGGAGGCGTTTGATCAAGGCATCATGCTCTTCAACTACATTGGTCACGGCGCCCCGACCCAAATGGGCAGCGAGGCCTTCTGGGCGATGCCGGACATCGCTGGGTTGAACAATGTTGATCAGCTGCCGATCTTCGCTGCCTTCACATGCTACGCGGGCAACGGTAGCTACCCGGGACTCAATTCTCTTACTGATGAGATGACCCTCCTTGGCGCCGGCGGTGTCATCGCCGCGCTGGCCCCGACCGGCCTCTCGGTCAACGACCGAGCGGTCATCCTGGACCAGGCTTTCGTCAGAGCCCTCCTCGAACGCGGGCAAACCATCGGCGAGGCTACACAGAGTGCCATTCAGCATCTGCACCGCCAGGGTGGACCCCAGTTCATGCAGGAGATTTACAATATTGTCGGTGACCCGGCAGTCGAGATTCATAGGTAGTACCATGAATCGAGAAACGAGAAAACGAATGCCTCTGGTGGCTGATTTGATGGATAATAGCAAGAATCAACTTTCGAACCTCAACGGTTTCCCCAAGGAGATCCCTGAGAAGGCGCCCTACTCTGCACCGAAAATCCTGTCCCGGGAAGTCCTTGAGGCCGTTGCGGCTGCGTGTCCTTCAGGCGGCGGGGGGAAAGCCCAAGGGCAGGCGGGTTGCATCATTCCGTCCTCCTGAAACCGATCAGATGAGCCACTCCAGAATGAGTCCAGCCATTTGGCCAACCATCGAGGAGATGGTTGGTTCTGAGACCTTTTCTCTCCGGGTATCCGGCCAGTGCATGGAACCGTTATTGAGGGATCAGGCTCGAGTGACAATTCAACGGGCCAATGCGTATTTCCCAGGGGATGTTTTGATCGTGCAACGCCCCTCCGGGCCTCCGGTCGTCCACCGCCTGATCGGCCTCTTCCATGCCAAGGGATCCCTGCGTTACCTGACTCAGGCCGATAACTCACCTACTCCGGACGGCTCGGTCACGCGCGAGGGCATCCTCGGCCGGGTCTGCGGTGGTGAATGCTCCCCGCTCGTCCTCAACGTCCCGATTCTGCACCGGGCGAGAGCCGTCCGCCGATTCTTGACCTTTCTCGCCATGCGCCTCAGATATCAAATATGGTCTTTGCTCAAGACTACCTGAGGGATCCCAACTCTTTTCCGTTGGCCTCCGAAAGAACGCCCTGGGGTCATCGTTCGGTGACAGTCGATTTTGCAGGAGGCCCGTATATCTTCGAAAACCTCTGTGGGTGGCAGGAAAACGCCATCCGCAGACGTTTCATTGGATTCTGCCTTGATCCGGGCGATGAGCTGCCTCCAGGTATCCTGACTGCGGCCCTGAATCTAGATCCAGGGTTTTTCAAAACAGTCGATTTTTCCGAATGCGAATACACCTTCGATCGACTCTACCTCAAAAACGAGGTTCGACTTGCCGGAATGAATTTCCTGGCTCGTATCACCAGGGCGCCGGGTTTGTCCACCTCCTTGTGGACCTCCGCAAACCGGCAAGAAGAATTCCCGTTCATATTCGAGAACATGTTCCGCGTCCTGGTCGCCTACCGACTGCTGGAACTGGGCGGCACCATTCTCCACAGCGCTTGCGTCGCGCGGGACGGCCACGCCTTTCTGATGCTGGGCCACTCCGGCGCAGGAAAATCGACCTTCTCCCGGATGGCACTGGCCGACGACTGGGAAGTGCTCAGCGACGACATGAATGCCGTTCGGCTCGAAGGCGAACGCTGGGTGGTCGAGAAACTGCCCTTTGCCGGTGATTTGGGCCAAACCCCATGCCGAAGCAACCGCTATCCTCTGGCCGGTATCTTCCGGCTGAACAAGAGCGACCATAACCGGCTGAGTCCATGGCCCCAGAGCCAGGCCGTCGCCAAGGCCCTGGGCTGTTCCCCAGTGGTCAACGACGATCCCCACCGGACCGGGCCCTTGCTGGACGCCCTGGAGCGATTGACGGCCTCGGTTCCGACACGCCAATTGGAATTTTCCCTGGATGGCGGTGCGTTGAAGCTGTTACCGGAGGTTCTTAACTACGATGATTGACAACGGTAAACCCATTCGATTGAAAGACGACATCCGTTTCCGCAGCATAGCCGACGAAGGGATCGTCTTGCGTCAGGACGAGGGTGAAGTCCTCGTCGTCAACGGCGTTGGGGTTCGCGTCGTCGAATTGATTGCCGAAGGTGGCGCCCTGCCGAAGATTCTTGCAGCGCTGGAGTCCGAGTTCGACGTTGAACCCGAACAACTACGAACGAAGT
>CBDTUG010000109.1:0-5906 GCA_965363555.1 uncultured Thermoanaerobaculia bacterium | reverse complement strand
AGGGTGGACGTTAGACCGGCCGGCTCGACGGCTTTCGACTCCTTGGGGCCAAGTTGACGAGACTGTTGAAACGATTGACGGGCGCCGGCATTCGACCCTGGCTCTTGAAATTCCAGCGGTCACCGTCAAACCCCAGGACTATCCGGAATTTGCCCGATTCTGCAGAGCGATCGACGAGTTGATCTCAAGGCCACCACGGTTCAAACGTTAGCCCACCGGTGATAAGTTCGGGCTCAGCCTCTGTATACTGGAAAGCTATGGAATTCATTGACGGAACGGTCATCGCCAGGCATGGCGCCTTGATCAGGGTGCAGGTCGACAACCGGCCGCTCCTGGTCACGGCCAGGAGAAATCTGACCTGGGAGGGTGGGGCGCCTGAATCCCCCAAGATCGTTGTCGGAGATCGTGTTTCGATAGACCGGTCCGATTCCGATGGTGTGGTTGTGTCCGTCCGGAAGCGGTCCTCCAGTCTGGCAAGGAAGGCTGTCGGCTCGCCTCGGCCCCAGGTTCTTGCGGCAAACGTCGACCAGGCGCTTCTGGTTTTTGCTACTAAGAATCCGGAGCCCAAATCGGGCCTTCTGGATCGATTTCTGGTCGCGTGTCATCTCGCCGACATCAACCCGGTGATCGTCTTCAACAAGATCGACGAGGGACCCGGGAAGGTTAGCCGATGGGTGGAAAACTACAGCCGCATGGGCTACACAGTCCTTCAGGTTTCTGCCCGTTCGGCTTGGGGTCTTGGCCAGGTCAAGCGGTTGCTTCCCGATCGAACGACCCTGTTCTGCGGGCCGTCGGGCGCCGGCAAGAGTTCGCTGCTCAACGCGGTCTATCCAGGGTTTAAACTTCGGGTGGGCGGTCTTTCCGAGGCCACAGGGAAAGGCCGGCATACGACGACTCGGGCCGAGTTGATGCCTCTTCCTTTTGGTGGGTTTGTCGTCGACACGCCCGGTCTCAAGGAGTTCGGCATCTGGGACATCAGTCCTGAGGCCCTTCAAGGCGCCTTTGTGGAAATCGCAGACAGCTTGGGCGATTGCAAGTTTTCAAACTGTAGCCATGTCCACGAACCGCAATGTGGCATTCGAGACGCCGTAGAAGGCGGTCTCATCGACCGTGGCCGGTATCGCAGCTACTGTCAGTTGCTCGAGGAAATCGGGCAAACAGGAGCCGGAACCAAGAAATGACTGACCGGCTCTGCGGGCTAGTTTCCATCTGGAAACCCCGGACGGGAACGGGCTAGGGCGATCTGTGGGGCGCAGCAAGGAACCACACGCGAAAATCCTTTTGCTCCCGCATCTGGGACATTGGTCGAGCCACTCCTGACGACTCTCTCCTGAGAACCTCGTACATTCCGGCAAGGTCGAAGCGAGAACGGAAGAGCCACATCTCGATCGGTCCCGCATCGGGGGGCACAACCAGAGGTACATGAAGGCCATGGAGGATGACATCGTCCGACGAACGGTATTCACCGAGAATCCACCGGGACATTCCGGTTGACTCGGTGAAATTGACGACTACCAGGTCTTCGGAAATCGTTCGTGCCTCGGACGAATCGGCGTCCGGAGACTCAAGCCCACCAACTCGGCGCAAGGCATCGACCAGATCAGCGGTTTGTTTCAGACGGCGTAGTGGTGGTGGGCCCTTGTCGGGCCAGGGCATGGCCTCAACCAATTCAACTGGTTCAAGTCCTTTCAGACGTGCGACTCCCAAGAGCCGAATGCCCACCAGGAGTGGATCCTGACCGCCTGGGTCGACATCGAGAATCAGCCACCGGATTTCGTCACTTTCGCCCTCCCAAAGGGCAATGGTTCCCAGTTCTCGACCCAGGGCCTCAACGAACGCAACCGTCAAGACGATCCCCTCGTTAATCAACTCGCCTCGGTCGTCCAGGGTCGCTGCGTACAGCCTTCGTGCCTGCCCGGTCTTCTTGACTCTCGCCTCGATCAAGGGGCGCAAGAATTCTTCAACATGCTCCGGGGAGTATCCCGCATGGACCAGGAGTTCCGCAACCTGGGACACTTCACGTGTGCTCTTTCCCGTTGTCAGGCGTGCCAATTCGACGATGCCGTGCCCAAAAAACTCATAGGTCGGCCGACCTGCATCGGAGCCCCGCATCGGTAAGAGCCGGTACTCGGCGGCGTTGACCGCAATTCTCAAACCCTTGTCGAACGGAAAGCCCTCTTGGCGAAGGCGGTTATATGCCTGCTGAATCTCGCAGGCCGCGGCCAGGGTCCGGGCCGCCCGGCGAGCCGAGAAGAAGGCACCGTCCCCCATGAACTTCTCAAAGGTCAGCCGCCTGCCGACCTGGATTTGTTCGGTCCGGCTCTGAAAGACGTACATGAATTGAAGGGCCTTTTCCTCCGCGGTCCGGCCGGCCTTTCGGACTTCCTCGAGAACCGCGGTGAAATTGGTCAAGTCATAAATCAAACCAAACCGAAAGACTGCTGAATCGACAACGCCATGGGCCGCAAAATCGTACGGCCTGGAGGATGCGGCGATTACGGTTCGCCGCCCACCCAATTTCATTTCCCATTTGCCCTCTTCGTTCCGATCAACCGCAAGAATGCCCTTCCTCAGGGTTGCCGCCAGTTCCAGACCCTTCAACTTGAGCCCCAGCATCTTGAGCTTTGGGATGAACTCCTGTTCGAGACCGAGGTCCACGTTCAATCCCACGGTATCCACAAGATCCAGGAACGTGAGTTCCAGGCCTGCATCCGGTCCGGTCGGATTGAAGTCGGCGCCACAAACGTGTCGAACGATTCCCCGCCACTCCGGACGCCGGCTCAGGATCTCCGAAAATCGTTCCCCCACGTTGCTGCTCAGGGCCAGCAAGGTCTTGATATCACCCACGGATTGGCTGGATAGCAGGAATGCCAACCGATCCGGAGAGGACGGCGGGGATTCTTCAACCAACAGCAGTGGGTCCCGGCAGATCAGGTCGAACAGGGGGGAACCTTGAGTGCGTTCCGGAGCGTCGGACAAGGTTCGCACTCGATCCCCGGCCTGGGTCACACCCTTCAACATCAGACCACCGAGCATTGAGGCCAGTTGGCGGACCGTGACATTGATATCCAATCGGGCGTTGGTGCTCTTTTTCAAAAACCGCGGAACACTCGCTAACAGTTTCTGAATATCAGTCGACAACCACAGGCCAAAAACTTCGACCAACGACCTCCCATAATCGTTGAGCATGGCGTTGAGAAAAGCATTCTCCAACGACTCCGTGAGGCCTTCACGGCCTTTGATTAGTTTTCGACGATCATCCGGGTCGGGCGTTGTAAGGTTGCGGTATTCCAACTCCCGGCCGATCTGGCGTTCCAACTGGGATCGCAGACGTCGCATACCTTCCGAACGGTAGACCGGATACCCCCAGGCCAGGATAGATTCTTCATTGGCACTGAAGATTGGGAAGGGTTCGGGGAGCCGAGCCAGGTCCGGAAGAGTCTGTCGCCACTGGCCTTCAAGTTCGTACTTCCTCAGAAAGCGCGGCCTGACCAGCCCGGATCGCAGTATCTGGGAATAGCGGTCGCCTTTGAGAAATAGCCTCTCCATCCGGACCATTGTAATAGCAAATCCTGCTGAGCCGGAACCAAGAAAGCTATCAGCCTGATGGCAATCCCAGATCTCCGGAAATCGTTGCCATCGCATCCCTGACAAATTCGATGTGGTCACCGAGGTCGAATCCCAGAGCCTCAGCCCCGGAGTAGACATCATCCCGGTTGACTGCCCGTGCGAAAGCCTTGTCCTTGAGTTTCTTCTTGACCGATTTGATCCTGACATCCGCGATGCTCTTGTCGGGACGTACAAGGGCACAAGCGGTCAGAAAGCCCGTCAACTCATCGACGGAAAACAGCGCCTTGCGCACCGGAGTGTCTCGTGGGATGGCCATGTAATCCGCATGGGATCCGACTGCCAAGATCCATTCCTCGGGCCAACCACGCTCTCTGAGGACCTGAAGGCCTACGTGGAGATGAGTCGCCTCTGTTGGGTTCTGCTCGTAATCGAAATCGTGGATCAGGCCCACGATTCCCCAAGCCGCCTCGTCCTCCTCAAAGCGCCGGGCATACGCCCGCATTGCCGCCTCAACCGAGAGTCCGTGTTTGATCAGACTGGGGTTGGTGGTGAACTCGTTCAGTAACTGCCATGCGTCATTCCGAGTGGGCTGCATCATCGCCTCCAGTTTTCTGTTTGCCGTGGATTCCAACGAGGTCAAGATTCCACCAATCACCAGAATTACGATGACCACAACAGTTCCGCCCAAGGGGTCGAAAACGCCGGCCTTCCCTATTCGCCCGATCGTGACCTGATGCTCGTTGTATGGCCATCATCTGATGAGGCTATCAGATTATCGAATGGCCGACGCGAGACGCCTTAATGAAACGTTGAAGGCAAAAATAGGAGCAAAACGCCAATTATGACTCTTGACATGCCGAATTTTCTGGCTACTCTCAACAAAGTGAAGATAAATGGAGGAGCAAAATGTCATATTTACGCAAAGACATCCTGAATCTCGTCGCTGAGGAAGATGTTCACTTCATGAGTCTGCAGTTCACGGACATCGACGGGATTGCCAAGAATGTCGAGATTCCGGAAAGCCAGTTCGGGAAGGCTCTCGACGGAGAAGTGATGTTCGACGGTTCCTCGATCGAAGGCTTTACCCGGATCGAAGAGAGCGACATGCTGCTCGCCCCGGATCTCGACTCCTTTCAGATTTATCCCTGGGAAGATCGCCACGGCAAGATTTGCCGCCTGATCTGCGATGTGCAGACACACGACGGGAAGGCATTTTCCGGATGCCCCCGTTCGGTCCTCAAGCGGGCGGTCGCCAAGGCGAAAGGGATGGGCTATCAGTTGATGGTCGGCCCCGAGGCGGAGTTCTTTCTCTTCCACCGCGACGAGGAGGGTGACCCGATACTGATGACCCATGATGCCGGTGGCTATTTCGACCTCGGCCCGGTCGATATGGGCGAAGGGGCCCGCCGTGATGTTGTCCTGGTATTGGAAGCGATGGGCTTTGAGGTCGAGGCTGCCCATCACGAAGTCGCACCGGGCCAGCACGAGATCGACTTCAAATATGGTGAGGCGGTCGCCACCGCAGACGCCATCGTCACCTTCCGTGACGTCGTCAAACGAGTGGCCCACCTTCATGACCTTCACGCGACTTTCATGCCTAAACCGATGGCCGGAATCAACGGCTCGGGCATGCACACCCATCAGAGCCTGTTTGACAGCGACGGGAACAACGTCTTCTTCGACTCAGGCGCTGAGTGGCAGTTGTCGACATTGGCCCGGAGCTATATCGGTGGACTGCTGTCCCACGCCCGTGCATTCGTCGCCATCACCAATCCTCTGGTCAACTCCTACAAGCGGTTGGTCCCCGGCTACGAGGCCCCCGTCAACGTTGCATGGTCCGAAAAGAACAGGTCCCCGATGATCCGAGTTCCTGCACGACGTGGCGTCGGAACCCGCTGTGAGGTCCGCATTCCCGACCCCTCATGCAACCCATACCTGGCATTGACCGCCATGCTTGCCTCGGGGCTCGATGGAATCGACCAAGGTATGGACTGCGGCGCCCCTGTGGACCGCAACATTTTCGAGATGAGCGAAAGAGAGAAGAAGCGCCTCAAGATCAAACAACTCCCAGGATCGTTGGACGAAGCCATCGACTTTCTGGAGAAGGACTCCCTCCTTCGAGAAGCTCTGGGGGATCACATCTTTGATCACTTCATCTTCAACAAAAGGCGCGAATGGGCAGAGTACATCAAAGAAATCCATGACTGGGAGTTGGAAAGGTATTTGGAGAGATATTAGAACTTATCCCCCCGAGGAGCCTTCTGGTTCCACAGGGTTAGCCCGCACTTCTCACCAGTTTTCGTAACGAGGTCGTCGAGGTGATGTGCCCAGTGGTG
>CBDTUG010000108.1:0-5943 GCA_965363555.1 uncultured Thermoanaerobaculia bacterium | reverse complement strand
TAGGCGATACAGCGACGGGCGTCGAGGTGACGGGGCTCGACGAATGCGTCAGTCGGGCAGGCGTCAAGGCAGGCGCGACATCGGCCGCAGTGCTCGGGCGCTGGGTTGTCCGGTGTCAGCTCGATGTCGGTCAGCAACAATCCAAGAAAAAGCTCTGATCCCAGGCGACGGTTGATCAGCATCGTATTCTTGCCGATCCAGCCGAGACCGGCCCGTGCTGCCCACTCTCGTTCCAGGGCGGGAGCGGTATCGACGCAGGCGCGCCACCCGACGCCAGGCCGCTGCTCGGCCAACCATCGCCCCAGGCGGATCAATTTCTTCTTGAGGATGCGGTGGTAGTCGCGGCCCCAGGCGTAGCGGGAAATCCAGACGGTGTCGGAGTCGGTCGATGATCGACTGTCCGGGTGATTGGTATGGTAGCTCATGGCGACGGCGACGACGGATCGGCAGTCGGGAAGCAGAAGGCCAAGGTCGCTCCGTACGTCCGCAGTGGTTGCCATATAGGCCATTTCACCATGCATCCCAGCGTCCAGCCACCGCCTCAGGGGCTCTGCGCCCTGGGCTTTTCCGGCAGCGGTTATGCCCACCAGATCGAAGCCCTCGTCGAGGGCATGACGTTTCAGATCGGTGCCTAGGTCGCTCATCTGCTACCCAAGATAGGCGATTCTCGAAGGTTCTGTAATATCCTCCGCTGAGATTGGGGTAATGGTCAATGTCTGGAATCGATGAAACGCGGAATCCCAAGGGTTCACAGGCCGAGAGGACTGCAGAGATCCTGAGAACTGCCCTCACGGTTGCCCGGGAGGTGATCGATGGTGAGAATAGCCTCCCGTCGAGGCCTGAAGGGTGGTTTGCAGAGGGCCCTCATCTGTCCTCGGCAGGGCATGAACTGGATGAGGTTGTGGAAGCCGTAAGACAGGTAATCACCGAGACGCCGTCGTCGGCGGGTTCACGATTTTTCAACCAACTCTTTGGCGGTCGGGATCCGGTGGCGACCTTCGCCGAGATCGTGACCACTTTGACCAATACGTCGATGTACACATTCAAGGTCGCCGGGCCCCAGATCCTGATCGAAAAGGAGGTCGTTGCCAGGATGGCGGCCAAAGTTGGTTATGAGAACGGCGACGGTATCCTGGCGCCAGGCGGATCGATGGCCAATTTGACGGCGCTCATCGTTGCCCGCAACCAGGCGTTGCCAGGGGTCCGAAACGCCGGCCTCGACGGAACTCGCCACACGGTCTATACCTCTGAGGCAGGTCACTATTCCACTCGAAAGAATGCCGGCATGACGGGGCTGGGGCGTGACAGTGTGCGGGAGGTGGCGACGGATGGTCGCGGACGCATGGATGTTGCCTGCCTCGGGAAGATGATCGCAAAGGATCGAGCGGCAGGATTGAATCCGATCATGATCAACGCCACCGCAGGGACGACGGTGCTCGGCGCCTTTGATCCGCTCTGTGAGATCGCCGAGGTGGCCGCGTCGGAGAAGATCTGGATGCACGTTGACGGCGCGCTCGGGGGTTCGGTTTTGCTGTCCGAGAAGCACCGGCACCTGCTTGAGGGTTCTCATTTGGCCGACTCCTTCACATGGAACGCCCACAAGATGATGGGCGTACCACTCTCGTGTTCCGCGATCCTGATGAAGGAACGGGGGCTGTTGGCTCAGCATTTCAACGAGGATGCGACCTATCTGTTCCAGACCGATATTGACGACTTGAACCCCGGGACCCGCTCGATTCAGTGCGGCCGGCGTAACGATGCGCTCAAGTTGTGGGCGGCGTGGCTGTACCACGGAGACGAAGGCTACGGGGCGCGGCTCGATCATCTCTTCGATCTTGCACAGTTTGCTGCAGGCCGGATCGAGGCCGATTCAGCTCTCAATTTGGTGGCCTTCCCTGAGTCGATCGCCGTGTGTTTTGAGGTCAAGGGGAACTCAGCGGGGGACATCTGCCGTCGTCTCGACCTCGAGAATCGTCTCAAGATAGGTTTTGGAGAGGTGGCCGGACGTCAGGCCATTCGGCTGGTTTGTGTCAACCCGGACCTCGAGAAGGAGGATATCGCTTTCGCCCTCGACGAGATCAAGGCTGTGGCGGGCTTGGAGGGTTTAGCATGATGTTCACCATTCTTTCTCCTGCCAAGAAGCTCGATTTCTCACGACCGATTCCCAGTGTGGAAACAACACAGCCGGCCCTGATGAACGACTCGACGATATTGATGAGCATCGTTCGGAACCTGAGCCTGGATCAGATCGCTCAACTGATGGGAGTTTCGGAGAAGCTGGCAGGGCTGACGTATGCACGGTTTGAGGCTTTTGAGCTGCCATTTTCTAATGACAACGCTCAGGCAGCAGCGCTGGCATTCGATGGTGAGGCCTACCGGGGCTTTGATGCCGGTTCCCTGAGTATTCAGGCGTTGGAGTGGGCTCAGGGCCATCTGGGTATCCTCTCGGGACTCTTCGGTTTGCTGCGTCCCCTCGACTTGATCCAGCCCTACCGTTTGGAGATCGCTACGACGCTCAAGACGGCTCGAGGATCGAATCTCTATCAATTTTGGGGCGAGAGAATTACGGCTCGAATCAACGATATCTTGGCAACAGCCGAAACTCCGGTCTTGCTCAATCTGGCCAGCGGCGAGTATTTCAAGGCTGTCAAGAAGAAGGCCCTCAAGGCTCGTGTGATCACACCGGTCTTTCACGAGGTCAAAGAGGGACAGCCCGGCAAGGTCATCAGTTTCTCTGCCAAGTTCGCGCGGGGATTGATGGTTCGGTACATCGTCGAGCATCGAATTGACGACCCGGAGACTCTCAAAGAGTTCAACCTTGAACGCTACGCCTTTCACCCCGGCCTCAGCGACGACGACACCTGGATTTTCAGCCGCGAGTTTGTGTCAACTCGGTGAAGCTGAAAGGAAAAGGGAGGGGATAAACCCCTCCCTTACAGGCTCCTAGGGGCGGGGTTGATTCCCGCCCAGGTCTATTTCAGGAATGACTTGAACAGGCTCGAACCCATCTTTACTACGTCGTCCATAGCGCTGCCGTCACCGTCGGAGTCGAGAAGCCTTCCCAGGATGTCCATCGCCTGTGGCTCTTGCTTCTCAGCCGTCCGGCGTTCGCGCTGGATCATTTCGGCGGTGCCGGCTGCATCAGGCCGTTGAGAATTGAATCTGGCATCGTTGTTCCCTTCAGTCCTTGAGAATGAAGGAGACTTTCATATTGACCCGGTACTCAATGATTTTCCCCTTTTCAACCACGACCTTCATCTCGTTGATCCAGGCCCCTTTGACCTTATCGAGGGTCTTGTCGGCCCGAGTAATTCCTTTGGCCATGGCATCATCGAAGCTGGTTGGTGAACTTGCGCTGATTTCGGTTACTTTTGCGACTGACATGATGACTCCTTTGGTTGATGCGCCCAACACGCGGACCGGCCCGTGTGTTCGACTCCATAATCGATGTTGAATCTCGATTGTATCACTGCCGAGATCGATGATCACGGTTTTGATAGACCTCAACCGAGCGAATCTCATCGGCGACCTGCGTCAAGCCCTTGGGCCCTGGGTGGCCCACACAGCATCCTTCGGCCGAGCGTCGGTTCATATTTCCAAAAAGCCTCGACAGACAAATATGTATGCCTACATTTTTTCAAGCACCAGTGCCTCAAGGACTTCACGCATCTCATTCGCCAGAATTGCTCAGGTTAGGTTAGTCTTGAAACATTCGATAGGCTGGGCAATCGAACTGAGGGAGGGTTGATCTATGACACGAAGAAGTTTTCGGAGTTTTGCGGTTGCAGGAGCTGTTTTTGTTTCGTTGTCGCTGGTGTCGGGGTGTGCCTCGATGGCGCCCGACGAAAAGCCGGAGATCACCTTGTCCAACATTGAACTCACCGAGGCAACACTGTTCGAAACCACGATGGTGGCAACTGTACGCATCGCCAATCCGAGCCTCGAACCGATTGTCATTGAGGGGGCGACCTTCAAGCTGGTTTTGGATGGGAAAAAGGTCGGCCGGGGCATGATGAAGGAGTCCGTTGCGGTCGATGCCCTGGATTCACAGGTTGGGGATGTGATTTTTCATGTCAACAATGCCGCGGCCCTCCTGAGGCTCCGGGGCGTGATGGATCGGTTGGCCGTCGAATACGGCATCATTGGAAATCTGTATCTGCAGAGAGGTACCGGAACCACAAAAGTCAAGGTGGAGCAGGGCGGAAGGTTGGATCTCGACGAGGCAAAGCCGGTCGATGAACTGCAGGTGGAACGGTGATCCGCTGTTCGTGGTGGTGCGCCTTCGTGCTGGTTGTGGGGTCGATGTGGCCGTCCCCGGCCGATGCTGCCAAGCCTGTAGTTGCCAGGGGAGTTTTGGCGATGTCCTCCGGCGATCAGGTCGTTATTGTCGACCCTGGATCGGTGGGCATTCGATCGTTGGAGACCGGCCCGGTGGGATTTCTCTTTCCTGCGCCGGCCGCTATCCTCTTCGCGCCCGATGTCGTCAACGGCCGAACGACTGTCATTGATCTGCGTTCGGGCCGGGTGGTGAAATTGATATCCGGTGTGACAATGCCCCACTTCGGCCCCTGGCCGGATCGGTACCTGGTTGTCGCCGGCGCCTTGACGATGGTCAGCTTTCCAGAGCGTTCCCTGATCTTCAGGATGAAGGGAGAGTTCGACCGGCCGTGGCATGTCCGGTTGGGCCCTGAGGGGACGACGGTGCTCATTCTTGAGCGAGAACCCTCGGGAATTGGGGGTTCGACAATTTCTGCGGTCGATCTCGTCAATCGGAGGGTGGTGTTCAGCAAAGACTTCGACCATGACCTGGTGCGGTTTGCCATGGCGCCCGAGTCGGGTGTGATGGCCGTTGTCGACCAGACAGCAGGGGACATCGTGCTGCTGGACTCGATGACTCTGGCGGAGATGCGGAGACTGCCGGTTCCGGAGGGTGCGACGGACGTCGTTGTGCTCAAGGAGGGCAGGGTGCTGGTGGCTGCCGGCGCTTCGGGGCGTTTGTTGCGGTGGGATTTTAAGGTCAAGAGCGACAGCCTGGAGGTGGAGGAGGACGATCCCTTCATCATTCCGGGCCGGGCGTTACGTTTGGCCGTGGGACCGGACGGACGGCGGGTGGCTGCCGTGACGGATCAGGGCCTTATGGTCGTCATCGATTCGAAAAAGGGCGAAGCCGTCGGGCAGTGGGAAGTTCCGTTGCCCCTCCGTGATCTTCGGTGGATCGACACCGACCAGGCGGGGCCGATCCTGCCGTCCTGGTCCGACCGCGGCCTCGGACCGGAAGGCGTAAAGCTGGGACCGGAAGAACGTTGAACGTTCCAATTTCCTCCGACTAGTCGGAGGAAATTGAGGGCTTGGGCTTCCTGCGCCTTCGTCGTCGGGGTTTTGCGGGCGCACTGTCGCCTTCTGCCTTGTCGCCGGTGTCGTGGGTCGGTTTTGCAAAGCTCCGTGGTGGCCGGCGTTCCCTGCGGTGGGGCGGCTTGCGGAGCGGTTCGTCGTATTCGATTTTGTGGCCCTGGCCTCTCGGTAGGATCTCGGCATACAGTCCGTCGTCGGCGAACACGGCCGGAATTTCGTAGCCGACGAATTTCTGGACGGCGTCGAGAGAGTAGACAAAATCCTCGCAGGCCAGTGAGAAGGCCTTGCCCTCCGCACCGACCCGGGCGGTGCGGCCGATGCGATGCACGTAATCCTCCGGGTCCTGCGGGAGATCAAAGTTGATGACGTGGGAGACGCCTTCGATATGGAGCCCGCGGCTCGCGACGTCGGTGGCGACGAGGATCGGTAATTCGCCGTCCTTGAACTGATCGAGGACTTTTAAACGGCGCACCTGTTCGACGTTGCCTGTCAGGCCTCGAGCGCCGAAGCCGTGGCGTTGCAACTCCTGTACGAGGCGCTTGGCGCCGATCCGCGTATTGACGAAGACCATGGTCCGAGTCGCACCCTCCC
>CBDTUG010000107.1:0-5951 GCA_965363555.1 uncultured Thermoanaerobaculia bacterium | reverse complement strand
TCCGTTTCGCCGGGGTAGAATAGCACCAGGGGGTACCATGCGAACCCGTTTTGTCAATCTGAGGATTCCCGGTATCGGGAACGACACACCCCGCGCCGAGATCCTAGTCACCGACGGCCTGATCGAAGAGGTTTTGGAAGATAATTCCCAGACTGCAGTCGGTGGCGAACAGTGGGTCGACCTCGATGACGCATTGGTTCTGCCGGGTCTGATCGACGGTCATGTCGGTTTTGCCGACCCCGGATTTCCTCATCGTGGAGATTTTTCCAGCGGTACTGCCGCCGCCGCTGCCGGGGGCGTCACGTGCGTGGTCGATCTCCCCTGTTCTTCAGATCCCACGGTCACCTCTGAGGAGGGCCTGGATAATAAGGCCCGCAACGCCGCTGCAAAAGCCCATGTCGACTTCATGCTCTGGGGCGGGATCTCCGGCAACAATCTCCGCCAGGGGAATTGGAAAGACCTGCTCCTTGCCTTCGTAGAATCCGGAGTTGCCGCTATCCACCTCTCGATGCGTTCGGACCTCAGCGACTGCCCTGCCCTGGACTTCGAACAGATGGCCGAAGTTACACAAGAAGCCTGGCGATTGGGAATCCCCGTCGGGATTCACGCCGAGGCACCAGACCCTATCTACCAGGCAATCCGAGAAGGCCGAGGACGCGGCGCGAATGGACCAGCAGCGTGGACCGACGCACACTCGCCAGAGTCGGAATATTCTGCCGTTGCCGTAGCTCGGGAATTGTGCCGGGCCACACAAGTCAGGTTGCACTTAATGGGCCTCGGATCTGGCGACGGCCTGGATATGGTGCTTGAAGGTCAACAGGAAGGCTTGCCCCTATCCGCGGGCACCTGTCCGGCGTACCTGGAATTCTGCGCCACCGACTTTCAAGAAAAGGGCTCCGAGCTTAAGATGAGTCCGGCCCTGAAAAACTCGGAGGACCGCCAACGGCTATGGGTGGGCCTCAGGGATTCCTCCATCCAGATGGTCAACTCAGGGCATACCGCTATCCAATGGCCCGAGGAAAAGAACACCGGATCAATCTGGGCGGATCGCTCTGGGTTTCCGGGAGTGCAATCGACCCTCCCCTACCTCTATTCCGAAGGTGTCTCTACCGGACGCATCAGTCTCGAAAGGATGATTGACCTCACCTCAAACGGCCCCGCTCGGTTCTTTGGAATCGACCACCTCAAGGGTGCGCTCAAGCCCGGGATGCATGCCGATTTCGTCGTCTTTGACGACAATCTGAGCTGGGAGGTTCGCGCCTCGAGCATCCACGGCCTTAACCGCTTCACCCCTTTTGAGGGCGCCAACTGGACGGGGCGAGTTCGCGCCACCTATCTGCGCGGGAATTGTGTCTACCGGCTGACTCCAGACGGCAGAGAAATGTTCGGAACCCCCGGGACAGGAGAGTGGGTCAGCCGCGGCCAGCAGGGTTGACTCCGAGAGGCAACCAGTAACGGCGTTTCGCTCGTCGGGTCCGATCGGCAAAGGTGAGCGTCAAGGAGTTGGCCGCAATGTCCTTGGCCTGCTTCATAAGACGAGTCAGTGTGTTGCAAGACAGATTCTGTTACGGCGTCCCGAAAAACGGAACCACCAGCACCAAACACCGCTCTCCAGATAACCGGTGAGCAAACCCGCGAACTTCGACGTCAAACGTTGGACGTTGGACGTTCAGTTGGTCAGACCCACATGACCCTGTATCCTCCACTTGATGAGCCCTTTCATCGAGAGAACGCTGGCAGTCGCTGTCGGCGGCGCTATTGGCGCCGTCGGGCGGTACTGGATCTCGGGCTTGATCAGTCGGGTCACCGCGCAACACCCGTTCCCCTTCGGAACCCTGAGCGTCAACCTGGTCGGGGCCTTTGTTCTTGGCCTTGTGATGGGCGCTACGACATCCGGACGGTTTCTGATCAGTCCAACGGTCAGAGTCCTTCTGACCATCGGTCTTCTGGGCGGGCTGACGACCTTTTCGACATTCGCATACGAAACATTGGAAGCCCTCCGAGCCGGAGATTTTCGAATTGCCCTGGCCAACGTCGGCGTCAGCGTCGTCGTCGGCCTCTTTGCCGCCTGGTTGGGACTCAGCCTTGGAGAGAGGATCTTGAGATGACAAAGGTACGAGCCGTCGGGCAGGCTGCCAGGATCTATATCGGTGAGGCAGACAAAATCAAGGGCAAACTTCTTTTCGAAGTCATTGTCCGGACAGCCAGGGAAATGGGACTCCCCGGCGCGACCGTATTCCGCGGCGTCGAAGGATTCGGCGCCAAGTCCGTACTTCACACTGCCCGCCTTCTCAGACTCTCAGATGATCTCCCAATATTGGTTGAAATCATTGACCTGCCTCAACGCCTCGGGCCCTTCGTTGAGCGGGTTGAAGAGCTTCTGGACGAGGCCGGCTGCGGCGCGCTGATTACCCTGGAGGATGTGCAGATAATTCGGTACGGACCGAAGGGTTAGGGATCAGGGGTAAGGGGAAAACGGGCAGTCAATCAGTTTTAAGTAAGGATATGCCCTGCCGATTCTTCGTTTTTCGTGCCTTTTTGTGCCTTTTTGTGGCTATCCTCTTCCCCTTTGTTTGTGGCTCTCCTGCTATCCAAATCGCCGCGCCAATGCGCGGCCCAACATGCGCAGACGGTCGCCCCATGACAGGCGCCAGAAATTGGTCTTGACGACACCCTTGGTGAAGTAGGTCTTGTGGGATGTATCCAACATCACCTCAACGATAGCCACCGTACCCTGCCGGGTCAGTTCGAGCGCGGCCGGTAGCACCGTGTCGAGTTCCCTGACACTGACGATGCGGAAGAATGATGCTCCGACGGCCTGGGCAATTCCGGCAACCGAGTAGTCCGGCAGTACGCTGCAAGTCTCCCGATTCAGGGGAATCCTCTGGAATTGCGCGATCTGACCCAATTTTCCGTCCCTGAGAACACAGACCAATGGAGTAGCCTGGTAAGCACCACCGGTCAGCAGTTCCATGGCCGTCATCAAAAATGCGCCGTCTCCGGGAAGAGCGATGACATCACGGCCTGGATGCGCCATCGCGGCTCCAACTGCGGCGGGCACCGAATAGCCCATGCACGAGAAATCAATCGGCGCCAGAAACCGGCCTGGTTTCTCCAGACGCAGATATTCGGCAGCCAGAAAGGTGCCGTTCCCGCTGTCTGTTGTATAAATCGCATCGGGCCGACAATGTTGCTGAAGTCCCGAGAACAACTGCCCCGCGGTGATAGTTCCCTCGGCGCCTGAAAGCCTACTCCAGCGATCTTCAACGTCTGCGCGGCCCTCGGCAATCTGCTGGGCCAACGGTCCCCAGGGTCGTTCGCCCTCAATGATCTCCAGCAGACCCTCCAGAAATGTCCGGCTGTCACAGCAGGCGACCAGATCAGCCGGATAATTCCGACCCAGAACGTCTGCACTGATATCAACATGAATCAACCTCTTCGGCATGTCGAAGCCATAACTTCCGGTGGCCACCTCGGAAAACCGGCAACCGACGGCCAGCAAGGCGTCACACCCTTCCATCACTTTACGCACGTAGGGTGGCGCCTGAGCGCCAAATCCTGTCCAGAGCCAAAGGGGGTGATTTTCCGGAAACAACCCCTTGCCCTGGAATGTGGTCGTGACTGGGCTACCGAGCTTCTCAGCCAACCGAACGACCAGATCTTCGGCGCCCTCGGCTCCTCTTCCGAGATAGAGCGCCGGCTGGCGGCTCTCGGCCATTATTCTGGCTGCCCGCTCCAAAATGTCCCGATCCAGCTGATGGTCGGCCTCGGGAACAACAAAAGGTTCCGGTGGGTCCATCTCCTGGGTCACCATAAAAAAATCAGCAGGAATCTCGATTGCAACGGGCCCCGGACAACCAAGACGCGCCTCAGCAAAGGCCCGGCGAACCATCGAATAGATATCTCCGGGACGTTCGACCCGCCAGGCGGCCTTTGCCACCGGACGCAACACGGCCAACTGGTCGATGGCATGCAATTGGAAAGCGGTTCCGGTATCCGACCGAATACCGCAGGCTATGATGACCATCGGCACGTTGTCCATAAGGGCCTCGGCGATCCCTGACAGGGCATGGGTGACGCCTGCGCCCGGAACGATGACCAGCACCCCCACCTCGTCGGACGACCGGGCCAACCCATCGGCCATGAAAGCCGCTCCACCCTCGTGGGTCACGAGAACGGGCTCAATCGTGGGGGCATTCTGAATGGCATCCCACAGCTCGATGTTGTGAGTGCCCGGAATCCCGAAAACTCTTTTGACGCCCTCGTCCTGAAGGGCTTGAACTACCGGAATGGATCCTCGGGTTTTCACAATAGCTCTCCAGCATCCAAGCGGATTCGTTCAGCCACCCGGTCAGCCAAGGCCATGACTGTCAGATAGGGGTTAATCTCTGAAGCCCTCGGAAACAACGATGAATCCGCCACAAAAAGACCTGGATGATCATGTACGCGGCCCCAGACATCAGTGACGGATGTTCCAAGATTCTCACCCATTCGGCATCCTCCCATTAGGTGAGCACTGGTGATGGAAATCCTGCCAGGCACAACCTTGTTCCTTGGGATCATTTGTTCGATCTGATCGGCCTGGGATGCCTCGATAAAAAAACTCTTCCCGGCCGGAGCGTGCACCCTGGAGGCGCCAGCAGCAAAGAAGATTCGAGTGGCCGCCTTCATCGACATATGGAGCGAGTCCAGGGTTGTCTCCGACAGCGTGTACGCAACGACTGGTCCTCCATCATCACCCACCTCGATACGGTTCGTTTCTTCGGCCTGGTCAATAGCCAGCACAAGGATCATCTGAAGTCTGGGAAAGGCCTGCATCAATTGTGCATGTTCCCGGCCGAACCCGACCAGGTTCTTGGCCGTGACAAAGGGGTAGTACATGCAGCTCTCCAATAAAAATCCATCGGAGCGCCAGAATTGATCACAGAAGAAGCTCTTGGGATGGCCGCGAAAGTTGGAGATCGTATGGGGATGTTCCCCAACCAGTATCAGGGCCGGATGCAGGGTCAGATATCTGCCCAGTGCCGGCAACCGATCACCGAAACCCGATCGAAGCAGCAGCGCTGATGAATGCACAGCGCCGGCACAGACCACGATGACGTTGGCGGAAATTCGGTAACGACCCTCATTCCAACACGAAGGCTCCCCAAAAGAGGCGTTTTCCACAATAGCTTCGAGTTCCTGGATGCCGACGTGTTCCACGCGGCAGTTGGTGATCACCTCGACCCCCGCACGTTGGGCCGCCGGCAACTGAACTCGATGGGTACCCTGCTTGGCGTGGTGGGGACACCCAAGATTACAGATCCCATTTCCCTTGCATCCCTTGAGGTTGAGGGGAAACTGCTCGACGTTGTAACCCAGAGATCGGCAACCCTGCTGGAACAAACGGTTGTTGTCGTTCAGCAGCTCTTCCGGCTGGTAATGCACGTTATTTTCTTCGAGGTACTTCTCGGCGCGTGCCGCAATATCACCATGATTCAGGCCCGGAACAGCCCAACGCTCAACGACCTCTTTGGGCACCGTCAAGGAGGTGCCTGTATAGCTCAATGTCGAACCGCCGTAGCCCTTGCCCGTCGCCAGGGTCATCGTGCCGTCCTTGGTCAACATTCCGCCGCTCTCGACGAAGAGCCTGCCTGCCATCTCGACCTCGTTGCCGGTGAATTCCTCGTCACGGAGTTTCGGACCCCACTCCAAGACGGCGATCCGAACACCCTCTCGGCACAGAGGCGCGAGTTCCTTGGCCACTGCGCCGCCGCCGGCGCCCGATCCGATGATCACGATGTCATAGCTTTTCTCAAACATCGCGACCCCCGCCTCCGTCAATATTCTGGGAGTAACCGACCTCTGGCCATACAGCACTTTGGCCGTAGTAGCCCATGAACACCAGAGTCTTCAGACCCCAGAAACCTTGGCGAATCTTGCCGATCGGGGCCTCTTGAAACCACAGAGAT
>CBDTUG010000106.1:0-5957 GCA_965363555.1 uncultured Thermoanaerobaculia bacterium | reverse complement strand
TTCGTCGTATATGTATTCGAGGATCGCTTCGGGGGGCTGGGGCACCATGCCCTCGAGGGCCTCGACCTGGGCGTCAACCCACTCCCGGGTCTCGTTTTCGAGATTATTCTCCCGCTCTTCGTCCCAGAGACCGTTCGCCTCAAGGTATTTCCGAAGCCGAGGAATAGGATCCTTCTCCCTCCACGGCGCCACTTCCTCTTCCGAGCGGTACCGACTGGCATCATCGGCCGTCGTGTGATCTCCAAGACGGTAGGTCACGGCCTCGATCAGCGTCGGCCCGCCGCCCTTCCGAGCGCGCTCCAGAGCCTCGGTCACAGCCACATGAACCGCAAAGATGTCGTTCCCGTCAACCTGAATGCCCGGCACACCGTAGGCATGGGATTTCTGGGCCAGCGTCTGCGAAGCCGTCTGTTTCGACAACGGCACCGAAATCGCCCACTGGTTGTTCTGGATGACGAAGACCGTGTTGGTCTTGAAAACGCCAGCAGCGTTGAGACCTTCGTGAAAATCGCCTTCGGACGTCGACCCGTCGCCTCCGAACACAACCGCCGCAGCCTGCTCACCACGAAGTTTGAGGGAAAGCCCGACGCCGGCGCCGTGCTGCCACTGCGACCCCACCGGCACGGCAATCGGAAAGCACCGAACACTGTCGGGAAAAACAGAGCCCCGCTCGTCACCTGCCCAATAGGCAAATATCGTGTGACCCGGGATGCCCCTCAACACCATGACAGCCTGCTCCCTGAATGCGGGGATCAGCCAGTCGCTGTCTTCCATCGCCATCGCCGTTGCGACCTGGATCGCTTCCTGGCCCTGAATGGGCGGCCAGGTGCCCATGCGACCCTGACGTTGCAGCTTGAGCGCCTTGTTGTCGAAAGCACGCATCAGAACCATGTTCCGGTAGAACTCAATGATGCGATTAGGATCAAGTTCAGGCATCAGTTCGACGTCAACCCGACCCTCGAGATCAAGTATCTCCAGACGTTGCGTCACCGCCTCGTACACTGTTGTGCGCGGCATAATTCCCCCCATTTGAGCTGGAAAGGACCGCCATCGCTTGGCGTTTCCATATCCTATTCGGTGAAGAAAACCAGAAATACCCGCCAAATATTCCCGGAACGACCGCCAAGCTCGCAAAGAGGAAGAATGAAAAATTCCCCTTGTGTTCCCTTTGCGTCCTCTGCGTCTTTGCGAGAAAATTTTCTTCCTCGGCACCCTCGGCTCGAGCCGCCGTGCAACCGAAGGTCCCCGCCTACGGGCCAAGCAGCCCGCCCAGCAATCGACCCCAACAAACACAAACATCTCGCAAAGACGCAAAGATCGCCAAGACAAGAAAAATCAAACTGTTGTTTCCTCTGCGTCTTTGCGAGAAAATTTTCTTCTTATCCTCGCACCTGCGAGAGGTCCTCGATCTTGGATTTTCCCTCGACTCCGCAGGGATCGGGCAATGGCTCGTGCCTCACCCTCATCTCCAGGGCCTTGGCGAGAGCGTTTTCCACATGGGTTGCAACATCTCTCGGATGACCGCCTGGGACCGCCTCGCCAAGGCCATCTTCGATCCGCTGGTGGGTCACACCGAAAGCACCGGCATAGATATCTGCGGCCAGATTGAGAGAGACGGCCGCATGGATCAAAACCGCTCTGGATCTACGGGCCTGTGCACATCCAACAACCTTGCGCCCAGCAGCGGCTAAAGTGTCCGAGAGTTGATCTTCGAAACAGATCGGTGACCGATCGCGTCCGGCCTTTGCAGGAACTTCCGTGTGTCGCCCTTGTCCTCCGGCGGCTTCCAGGGCTGGAGCCAAGGCCCCAAGGAAAAGCTGATAGAGCCCGGTGATCTTCTGAGCCCAACCGTGCTCGGCTGGCAAGAAGAGCGAAACTGCCAGGTCCCGTCGATGGACAACGCCCGTGCCTCCGGTCATGCGGCGATAGACCGGGACTCCTGCCTCCCTGCACCAATCCATCTGGATATCTTCGATCTTCTGGCCATAGCCCAGCACGACCACCGGAGACACCCAGGAATAGAGAAACAGCGATACAGATCCGGCTGAGGCGCCGTCGAGGAAAACCTCTTCTAGTGCCAAATCCCGATCTGGACGACCGTCAAGGTCGACGAAGAGTCGCAAACGGCGGTCTTCTACAGTCAAATTCACACTGCAATTCAAACATGATCCGCCCGTTGGGGCAAATATAGAAATTGCAGATATGTTCAACTATAAATACATGATCTTCTCGGGTTAGCAAGTCTTTTTGAAACTGCGATATTAGGGGAAGCTCAGATTGTTTATTGTTTTTGAAGGGGCGGATCTCTCATTCTTTGCACGCCGACCCTCGGAGGTGGCCCTGTGAAACACTCACCCCTATCGGCATCAGTCTTGATATTTTTCGCGCTGGTGCCCTCATTCTCCCATGCAGATGAGACTGAAGACGCGAATCAGCCGCATATCGTTCGTGCCACTTTGCATGTCACGGCGGAAGCCCTGAACCTTCCCTCTGTTGAAACCCTCGACAGCTGTTGAAACCCTCGACAGAGAGATTTTAGATCAAACCGGTCCCCTCGGCGATGGTGGCGAGGTCCTTCGAGGCACCGCTGGGGTCAGCCTGGGGCGCATTGGTGGACACGGCCTTGAACCCACCATTCGGGGTCTCGCCCAGACCAATATCAATATCCTGCTCGACGGCGCCCAGGTCCACGGTGGTTGTCCCAACCGAATGGACCCACCCACCTCCTTCGGCGCCGCCGAGACCTTTGACGAAGTCGTCGTCATCAAGGGCCTGCAAAGTCTACGCTTCGGTTCGGGGGGCAACGCCGGTACGGTGCTCTTCAATCGGTCCGTTCCCAGGTTTGACACCGATCACTGGTGGAAGGCCCGGCTCTCGGCGGGCTATGGTTCGTTCCTGGACGGACCCGAGTTGGCTCTCGACGCCTCGCTGGGAACGCCGAAATTTTCAATGCGCCTGCTCGGCGCCCAGAAGGCGCAGGACAACTACAAGGACGGCGATGGCGCCGAGGTCAGGTCGGCCTTCGACTCTCAGGCGGCAACCCTGATGTTCGGCTGGATGCCTGACAACAGGACGGCAGTCGAATTCTCGGCGGAAATGACCGATACATCCGATGCGTTGTACGCCGGAGCCGGCATGGACGCTCCCCTCGACCAGGCAGACATCATCAGGTTCGAGGGTCGTCACGATTCTGTTGAGACTACCGGTGTTTCGTGGTCCGGCGAGGCCTTTCTCAGTGACGTCGACCATGTGATGGATAACTTTTCTCTCCGCCCCCTGACGGCGCCCTCGGCCCTTCGGGTGCCCTCGAGCTCCCAAACAACTGGTGGGCGGTTGATGGCGGAATTTGGGGGTCAATGGCGTTTCTCCCTCGGTCTCGACGGTCTGAAGGTCAAACGTCAGGCCACCCGGCACGCCGGTCCGTCACCGGCGCAGCAACCGGTGATCCAGTCGGTGATGTGGGCAGACGTTGATACCCTCCAGGCCGGCATTCTTGCTGAAGCAGTTCACGAAATTCGGCCTGCAACCCATCTCCACCTCGGAGTTCGGGTCGATAACTTCTCCAGCGAAGCCGGTGACGCGGACCACCCGACGATGGGTGGCAACGGCCCCACCCCTCGCGGTCTGTGGGCAATGTACTACGAGGGCTCGGACGACAGTTGGAACGATATCGGCGTCAGTGCCCTGGCCAGGATCGAACACCGGTCCGACGCGGTCATGCTTTTCGCCGGCATCAGCCGCTCGTACCGCCAGCCGGATGCGACCGAACGCTTCCTGGCCTCCAACTCGCCGATGCCCGGCATGCGATGGATCGGGAATCCCAACCTTGAGGTCTCCCAACACCACCAAGTGGACCTCGGCCTCATTTGGGCCGATGCAAAGTATTCCCTGAGCCTGACGGCATTCGGAGACTGGACCGATGACCTGATCATCAGGGACCGCGCCCGGCTGCAAACCGGCGTACTCAAGGATGACGGCGCATCAATATATAGAAATGTCGATGCCCGGCGCCTGGGGTTCGAGGCCGAAGGCCACATCCTTTTCGACCACGGCCTTTTCCTCTCAGCTACGGCCTCGTGGGTCTACGCCGACAACCTGACTGACAACCGCCCTCTGGCCCAGGTTCCACCATTGGAAGGCCGCCTTGTCGGCGGTTGGACCACCGGGCGCTGGTCAATCACGACGGTGTTGCGCTGGGCCGATCGTCAGACCCGCGTTGACGATGACCCCTCGACTGGGAGCGGGCTGGATTTCGGACAGACTCCGGGATGGACGGTATTCGACCTCTGGGCGTCGGTAGACATCGGTCGAGGCTTCAGTCTTCAGGCTGGGCTCGCCAATGCATTCGACCGAACCTATGCCCTTCACCTCAACCGCTCGAACCTCTTCGATCCCGATCCGATCCAGGTCAATGAACCCGGACAGTCAATTTGGGCACGCCTCAGGTGGCACAGCGGCACCTGAAAATGAGCTATCAGCTGTGCGTCGACCCGCGGTGACGTTGAAATAACACTCTGTGTTGTCCTTCTCTGTGTACTCTGTGTCTCTGGGGTCCTTGTTTTTCGGAGTTTTGCAGGAGTCTGAATTCTCAGCTCAGGCGCATGGCAGATCGACCTCGACGATCAGCCCACCGCCGTCCCGATTTCGAGCCGAGATCGTGCCACCGTGTCGGTGGACCGCCCTCGAGGCGATGGCCAGTCCCAATCCGGCTCCACCCCGACCTCGATCTCGAGCATGCTCGATGCGGTAAAAAACCTCGAAAATTCTCAACAATTCCTCTTCCGGTACTCCGGGCCCACGGTCGGCCACCCGAACTCTGGCGGAATTGCCCATTCGTTTAATCTCGATTTCGACGGCCGTGTCGGCTTGTGTGAAAAACACAGCGTTTCGAATGACATTGTCAATCGCCGACCGCAATTGCGCAGCATCACCGATAACTTGAACCTCACCGGACTGCGGCCGATCAAAGTGCACATCGGCGCCGCTATCCTCGAAGGCCGCATCAGCCACAACCCCCTCTGTCAAACCAACCAGATCCACCGGAACACGTTCCAGCCGACCTTGCTCTAGGCTGGTGAACATCAGAAGTCGAGAAATCAGATCCTCAAGCCTCGACGATTCCAACTCGACTCGATCCAGGGCATTTTCCGCCGTGCCTGGAGCCTTCTGTCGGGCCAGCTCAAGGGCGACATTGAGGCGAGCCAGCGGGGAACGAAGCTCGTGAGAAACATCACCCAAAAGCCGCCGTTGGTTCTCGATCAAGCATTCGACCCTCTCGGCCATGCCATTGAAATCCTGGGCCAGATGCCCGAACTCATCGCGCCTCCCGGCGACACCCCCCGGGACTCTCGCACTCAAATCACCGGCTGCCAAAGCGCCGGTGGCTTCCCGAAGAGCGCCGACTGGCGAACTGAGGTGGCGGGCCAGCCACCAGACCAATACGGCGGCAACCAGCGCCAGCAACAAGAGCCGAGGCAACAAGACGGCGGGGTCCAGCAAGTCAACCGGGCTGGGATGGCGGTGGATAACTCCTACGACCACCAAACGCCGCCCGTTGGCATCGATCAACGGCCTTGCGGCAAGATGCCTGACACCTCGCCGCTCAGAAATCGCCTGCCCCTGCTCCAATGCCCGCGATGCCAGGCGCTGCGCCTCCGGATCGACGGCGAGACCCGACATCTCTCGGCCGCTCTCATCAAAGACCTGAATTGCCGGCGCCAGTCCCTCACCTCGCCCCATCCGACGGCGAAAATGCGGTGAGTCCAGGGCCTGGGTTCCCTGTTCCTGCAATGCCTCGGCCACGTTGTCAATGTATCCGAGAGCCCGCTCGCCTGCGGTTCTTTCCCAATGGGCCAGCCGTGGATGGGTCCGAGTGAGAAACGGTGACGACACAACCAGCACCGCCCCAACAAGCACAAGGCTCAACCAAAACCACAGGAATAGACGAATAAACAGGC